>JAGSHJ010000417.1 GCA_023954595.1 Bacteriovoracaceae bacterium
GTTTTTCCAATGCCCATGCCGTTGATGGAAACAATGGTAATAATGGCAACAATGGGAACAACGGTAATAATGGCAATAACGGTAGTAATGGGACAGATGGAGGCAACGGAACAGGAACTGATGGTGGAAATGGATCTGACGGAAGTAACGGTACTAGCGGCAGCGACGATGTTACTCCTGAGTTGGAACAGTTCCTCAAGGACAAGTCCAGGCCACAGGTGATGATGCAACTTACACTACCCCTGATGAAACAGAAAACCCAGAGCTTGTTGGTGGAATGATTGTCCAGGCAATTCTACTCATTATCATTGTCATATTAGCAAAGCCACTTCTTATGAAGTGTAGCAGTCAAATTGATGTGTGGATTTATGGAGCAACATCTCTCTACTATATCGCCATGGAAGTGATCAATTATGGAAAGTATAAAAAAGGTTCTGAAGAAGAGATGAAAATCTATGCTGACAAAGATAAAGATGAACAAATTGAGGCAATGAATTCAGCATATGAAGAAACAAATGAAGCCGCTGAAGCCGCTCACAAAAAAGCTGGGTTTGCCAAAAATACAATGGTTGGGTTTGCGTTAGCAGTAGTCATTCTAGGAATACGGATGATGCTTTCTGCTTGGACCTCATTTGGAACAATGTCTGACCTCTACTGTAATGGAAATGATGGCTCTGGGGGCGAGGATGGAGGAAATACGGGAGAAGGAACCGAAAGTGCTGGTGATGGAGTGAATGCAAATCCTGACGTAGTACCTGTAAATATTTTTGACAATAAATACTACAATATGAGTAACAACGAAACTGAACATGAAGAAGTACTAAACCCTGGCGTGAGTTTAGTATGTTCTGCAGATGATAGTAACTTTTTAATGTTCGAAAAAGATATTAAACAAAGTGACAAAAATCAAATTTACTTAAGAGATCAGGCACTTCAAGCAAAGTATCTCCAATTAATGAGAGAAGCAAAAACAGATGATGAACGTGAAAAACTCAAAAATGTAATGAGTTATTTTGTAAGTGATGCAACAGCTGACGGTGGTGTATTGGCAGGCCTTGGTATAGGTGTGGTAGCACTTGTCGTAATTCAATTACTTGCAAAAAGTTTTGGTAAAATGATAGAGGGATGGATGAACAGTCCTTGGGGACGCTTAATTGCATATGCAGCTTTTGGTTTGATTGCACTCGCCGTTTGGAAAATAGTAGAAGCTGCAGCAGAAGAATTAGATGAGAGGGCAGACCAATATAAAAACTTAGCAGAACAACTTACTCAACAGTTAAATGGGTTTCAAATTGCAGCAGGTGGTGGATTCTCAAATATCAATAGAGGGGATGGCCCCGAGTCTTCCATTGAAGACGAGAAAACTACTACCAAAGTAGAGAACTGTTTTACAGGTAAACCTGGATCACTTAAACAAGATCCTCAATGTCTATGTAAGAAGTCTAACAATTGTAAGAGAATGGAAATGCCTAAAGTATCCTTCAATGGTATGACTACACCAGGTATAGTGTCTGAACCAATGAGTCTATTCCAAGACTCAGGTAACAAGCTTTATAATGGAGATCTATCCGGTGCAAATGCTTCAGGTGCAAAGATTGGTCAATACGCATTGAAAGCAAGAAATGCTCAAAGAAGAATGTTCGACAAGTTAAATAATAAAAGAGTCAACAAAGGTTTAAAACCTGTCCAATTTGACAAAAGAATTAATTCTGCCAGAGCTAAACTTAGTAAAATGTTCAATAAAACCTACAATACACTTACACCTGAACAAAAAAGTTCACTCGCTAACTTCTCTCCAACTATGGATGATAAAACAAAAGATAAGTTTGTTGATAAAAATAAAGGTGCAATCGCCGCAGGAAAAAAATCTTCCTCTCGAGGAGGAAAAGGGAAACCAAAAGATGCCTTCGCAGGATTTGACTTTGGTGACGATGAAGAAAGCTCAACTGAAGAGGTAGGTCTAGATCCGGATGCAGTTGCAGCCAATATGGCCGATGAAGGAATGTTTCAAGGTGATATTACAGATAGACCAGACGAAAATATTTTTAAGATTATTACAACAAGATATATGAAATCAGCTTATCCTGCATTTTTTGATGACGAAGAAGGTGGAGGTGCTGCTCCTCCGAATAAAATAAGTGAATAAAGAGTAAAAAAAAAAGGCCTCGAATGAGGCCTTTTTTTATTTGAAATTTTTATGATTTTTTCTTTTTCTTTTTCTTGCCGCCACCTTTGCCGGACTTCATTTTCTTAAGGGCGAAAGCTGCAGCTCCACCACCAACAAGAAGGTAAATTAGCATTTCGGTATCAGATGTTCCACTACCCTTCTTTTTCTTCTTTTGGTAACCAACATCGAATTGTCTTTCATCTGGAATGAAAGCAGCATCATCAAGAAGGTTCTCATCAGACTTCTTTAACTTGAAGTTTGAGTTACCAGCATTCTTTTGTCTAAAGACTCTAAGAGTTGCAATCACTCTATCAAAAACACCTTTATAAGCTTCGTAATGATCCTTAGAAACTGAGAAAGTTACCGCAACACCTAAGTCTTCCTTAACAGTCGCAAGGTATCTTGTATAGAATCCTGGTACTTCTGAGGCCATATGAAGTGAATCAACCCATCTATGATTATTAATGGTTTTAGTATTTGAATACTTTGCCTCTGATACTTGAGTCTTCCCACCAGGAAGAGTAAAAGTTTTTTGTTTCTTTAAGTATGCCATGTACATATCAAGAGAATCTTGGCTTCCCCTAATCTTTGCAGCAAGAATAATAATAGCTTCTTTCTTTCTTTGTTTATTACTCGACTGACAAACCCACTCTGTACCTTCAAGAGCACATTCCCATCCCGGAGGAAGTTCAAACTCACAATATTGAGAAGTAAATCTTTTGGCCTGTACGTTTGTTGATAAAGCAACAAAACTTAACAAGAAAAATAATTTTCGGAGGCTCAACCTCATGGACAGTATCCTTGTTTAATTAGTGTGAAATTAATAATAGTTTACCTTAACTCATTGAACTTACAACA
>JAGSHJ010000373.1 GCA_023954595.1 Bacteriovoracaceae bacterium
ATTATGATATGCCCAAATGGCAGGACTCGCTTTTAGAGTTTATGTCTTTGATGGGGGAGACAAAATGAAAGGAATCATCCTGGCCGGAGGTGCTGGCTCAAGACTTTATCCAATGACTCAAGTCATGACCAAGCAGTTGCAGCCTATCTATGACAAGCCAATGATTTATTACCCACTAAGTCTTTTGATGATGACTGGTATTAAAGAAGTACTCATTATTACAACTCCTCATGATCAGCCACACTTTAAGAATCTCTTAGGCGATGGTTCAAGGTTTGGAATTGAAATCCATTATGAAATTCAAGATGCTCCAAAAGGAATTGCTCAGGCCTACACCATTGGTGAGAAATTTCTTGATGGGCAAGACTCTATGATGATTCTTGGTGACAATCTCTTTCATGGAAATTTTCAATGTTTTAGAAATGCTGTTGAAAAACAAAAGAAGAAAGAAGGTGGAGTAAAGGCCCATATTTTTGCTTATCCTGTGAGTGATCCAGAGAGATATGGTGTTGTCGAATTTGAAAGAGAAAGTGGAAAGGTTCTTTCTATCGAAGAAAAACCTTCAGATCCAAAATCACACTTTGCTATTCCAGGTCTTTATATACTAGACGGAAGTGCTGCAGAGAGAGTTCGAAATCAAAAACCTTCACATAGAGGGGAACTTGAAATAACAGATCTCAATCAAACTTATCTTGATGAGGGAGCTCTTAATGTTGAGGTAATCTCAAGAGGAATGGCCTGGCTCGATACTGGGACTCCGCAATCGTTTCTTGAGGCAAATTCTTATATTGGTGCTTTAGAGCAGAGGCAAGGGTTTAAAGTGGCCTGTCTTGAAGAAATCTCTCTTCGAATGGGATTTATCGGTATAGATCAATTTGAAAAAATCGTAGAGGGAACTCCAAACAGTCCTTATCGAGATTATCTTGGAACAATTGCAAAAGAATTTGGAGAAGAAAGATGAGTAAGAAAATACTTTTAACTGGTTGTGCCGGATTCATTGGTTCTAACTTTGTTAAAGAAATTGCTGTTAATGAAAAAGGTTATAATTTTGTTGTTTTAGATGCACTTACATATGCAGGTCATTATCCAACGATACAAAAAGATATAGAAGGAAATGATCACCTCTCATTTGTTGAGATGGATATTAGAGACAAAGAGTCTATAGAAAAACTTTTTCAAACTGAAAAATTTGATGGGGTCATTCACTTTGCAGCTGAAAGCCATGTCGATAATAGTATTACGAATCCAAATATTTTTGTTGAGACAAATGTTCTTGGAACTTTAAATCTTTTAAATAGTTCCTTAGCTTTAAATAATCCAGATTTTAAATTCGTCCATGTAAGTACTGATGAAGTTTATGGAACATTAAGCGAAACTGATCCGGCATTTACTGAAAATAATCCAATAGAACCAAATAGTCCTTATAGTGCTTCAAAAGCGAGCTCTGACTTACTTGTTCGAAGTTATTTTGAAACTTATAAATTCAATGCTGTGATTACGAGATGTTCGAATAATTATGGTCCTTATCAGTTTCCCGAAAAATTAATTCCTCTTATGATTTCTAATGCTCTTGAGAACAAGTCTCTACCTGTTTATGGAGACGGTAGAAATATTAGAGATTGGATTTATGTTGCTGACCACAATCGAGGTGTTTGGGATTGCTTTCTAAAAGGAAAAGCTGGAGAAGCTTATAACTTTGGTGGTGATGCAGAAAAAAGAAATATTGATGTAGTTAAAACACTTTTAAGTGTTCTCGACAAATCTGAAGATCTGATCACCTTTGTTGAAGACAGAAAAGGTCACGACTGGAGATATGCCATGGACTTCTCTAAAGCAGTCTCCGATCTTGGATGGAAGCCTCAGGTTACATTTGAAGAGGGGCTTAAGAAAACAGTTGATTGGTACCTTGAAAATAGAGAATGGTGTAAGGAAGTACAAAAGTCGTAATGAATCAGGAAAATCGCATAAGCATAGATTTAAGCTGGTTAGTCTTAATGCTAGCCATCCCACTTCTTCTTCAAAACTCTTGGGTGGAGGGGATGTTTTATGATGGCCATCTTTATGCCGCCTTTGGAAAA
Source organism: Bacteriovoracaceae bacterium (assembly GCA_023954595.1). Lineage (GTDB taxonomy): Bacteria > Bdellovibrionota > Bacteriovoracia > Bacteriovoracales > Bacteriovoracaceae > UBA845. The sequence continues at coordinate 2,079 of JAGSHJ010000373.1, forward strand.
AATGCTGCAGAGAAAGGGCATTGGCTCGTTCCTCACCTTATAGATTCTGCTTACCCTCAGTTTTCCCAACATCCTCCGTTTGTTTTTATCCTTGAAGGAATATTTTTTAAGATCTTTGGAGTGAGTGTTGTCTCTGCTCGAATGTTTGTCAGTTTATTTGTCCTTTTGACTCTTGGCTTTATTTTCAAGTCTTCAAAGGATGAAAGAGATAAAACCTTTGCTCTTATAGGAGCATTTCTTTTTATTATAATTCCTCCTCTTCTCAAAAAATCAAGATTTCCAAATATGGATATCCCCCTCATGCTTTTTGTTTTTGGGGCCTTGTATAAATATTACAAAGCTCAGCTTTATTTGACGAAAATCAATTGGGTTTATTGTGGAATCTATTTTGGGCTAGCCCTACTTTCAAAAGGAGCGATGGGTCTTCTCGTTCCTGCGGGAATTGGATTTCATCTCATTTTTTCAAAAAGATGGAAAAACCTATTGATGCCCGGCTTTTGGGGAGCATTCTGTTTAGGATTGGGGATCTTTTCTTTATGGCCACTAAGCCTTATGAGTGCTGGAAAATATCATATTTTTCAAGAGTATCTAGGCTACGTCTTTGGTCTTGGGAAAGGTGAGTATGCCACTGATTTTCACAGTCCGTTTTATACTTATCCATTGTTTTTAATCAAGCAAACGCCACATCTATTGATTCCATTTTGTTATGGACTTTATAGATGGTTAAAGAAAAAAGAATGTAATGACTTTGTGATTTTTTCTTATGCCTGTTTTTTTGGGATGATGACACTTCTCACATTCTCGAGTGTCAAAGTGAGTAATTACCTTCTTCCTCTTTATCCTTTTTATGCAATATGTGCCGCCTGGGGTTTATTGCCACTTATAGAAAAATATTCTTCAAAATTTAAAATGACTGTCTTTGTCCTGGCATTTGCTGCTCCTCTTGTTTTGTTAATCTTTCCACTAACAAATAAATCCAGACGTGATCAGCCTTTGTATAAGTCTCTAGATGTTTTATCTCGCGCTAATAAAGTTAGTTCAGTTAAGAATTGGAATATCGTTCAGGGTGTTTATCCATTTTGGAATGTGGCCAATTGGGTTGGATGGAAAGGGCTTGGTAATGCGTATTCGATTGATGATGCAAAGTTTTTGGAATCAATAAAATCTAATGATTCAAGTCATGCTTGGTTACTTTCACTAAAACGCTTTGAAGAAATGAATGATAAAGAAAATTTTATTCAACTTTATAGATCAGAAAAAGAAAAATTAGTAATAATGATTAAAAAGAGTGTTCTTGATAGCTCTCCCCACGTTCAGGGGAGAAAATGACTCAGAATGCTCCAGTCCATCTAAGTATAATCTTTCCTGTTTATAATGAATCACAAAGGATTG
>JAGSHJ010000427.1 GCA_023954595.1 Bacteriovoracaceae bacterium
ACAAAGAAGATCATTCCTAAGAAAATGGATTTTAGAGATAACTGGGAATATTGGTCCAATTATTATTCTGGGGATGTGCCGCAGGGAGAACCAGGGAATAGTCCGGCGGATTTTTATTTTTCAAAAGATTTTTATCAATTAAGGGAAATTAATCTTTAAAAAGTTCTAATAGGCTCTTTGTGATTAATGACTTTAATATACTTTCTTCTTTTAGCGATACAGTTTTTTAAATCCTTAAGTCCGCAAAACCTAAGTGCTGTGGCGAGTGCTGTGGCCACGGCCCTAGAAGAGCCCGTTAATTTTTCTTTTCCACTTGAGTCAGGAAAGAAGTAATCGATAAACTCAGGATACATTCTTCTAGAGTCCACCATGGCGTCATTGGAACCAATACTTTTTGAATAGGCGCCAATTAAAATCAAGTTTCTGTGAGGAGCAAGAGTTTGAGGAAAAAGAGAGGTGTTCTTTTTTATTCCACTTTCTCTAGTACCCGAAGCGACAAAACTTAAAACTTTAAGATCCGGTAGCCCAGAGATTCTTTTGTAGTAGGGAAATCCACTAGCGATTAATAAGACATCTAGGTTTTTAGAATACTCGAGGGCCTTTTTCCAAAAGGAGAGTTTTTGTTTTCCTTTGTCATCAAAAACAATAATAGGGTAAATCTCTACTTCTTTTTCATTCCCAAGAACAGATAAGAAATGCTCGAGGACCACTTGTCCATGAAGTCTTGGATGCTCTTTACCGAGCGTACAAGGCTCGATATGGATTTTTCCTGCTGCTAGGTAGGGTTTATGGATAATTCTTTTCTTAGGTTTATCATTAAGACAAAAGCCTGTGTCAATAATGCCGACCTTTATCGGTGAAGCTAGAAGGGAAGTGGAAAAAAAAAGGGCCAGCATTGCTGACCCTATTATATGGTTTATCATGTATGAGATCTTACCAAATAATCAATTTACTTTAAAGCTTGAAAGGAGTGAACTTTCCTTCGTTATCATAAACTTTGTTGTAAACTGATCTATACTTTTTCTTAAGACGTTTTTTGAAGTTATCTTCTATATCGTCTCTTACATCATCAACATAACCTTCAACCTTACCCATAAAGTCTTTTGAGATAGGCTTATAGCTGTTCATGGCCTTATCAAGTGTGTAGACAGCATTTACTGCAAATAGGTGAATCCCAAGTGAGGCTTCACTTACACTCATATCTGTGGCCGCAAGAAGCTTATTATTATGAAGAGTCTTGTCTTTGTAGATTCTCTTAGCGATATTCTTATCTCTATTGAATACTCTACCAGATTTGTCGTAAGCGATATTGATGTTTACGATCTCACCAAGCATCTTAACGTTAAATGATTCACCTAATTGAGCAAGCTCTTTTGTCGGTGAAAAGTATGCTGAACGATTAAGAGAAGTCTTGATTTTTGCAGCATGAGCGCCAGCCTCTAGTTTTAAAAGCTCAGCAAGACCTAAGTAGTTAACAAAGTTTTGCATAGACGCTTGAAAAGCAGGAAGGTTACTTTTAACCCCTGAAGCTCTAAGTGGGTTTGTGAAAACCATGTTGATAGTTCCTAGGTCAGTAATTTGAACTGGGAATTTAGCAGCATCTTTAAAAGCACCTGTGCTAGTTGCAATCTTAAGTGATTCACGGTTGTGGTCAACAAAGATAGCAACAGAGTTCGTAGACTTTTTCAGTGTTGCTTCAAATGGTCTGGCAACTGACCCTCTTCCGTCATCAACAAGAAGAAGAGTTTTTCCTTTAAGACCATTATTAAGAGCGCTTGAATTAAGGCTATTTAATGAAAGGTCAAGAACACTAACTTTAGATACGCCACCGATAAGAGCGATCACATCTAGCAGGTCTCTAGCGTTTTTATCAGCATCTACAACAACAACGGGAATACTTCCTCTTTTTTCACTATAAGGAGCCTTAACCATTGTGTTGAATACTTTGTTAAGCTTACCAAGAACAACACCGTTCTTAGAGATAGTCGCAGTAAATGTAACTGGAGTATAAACATCTCTTTCGTCTGTAACCGTAATTTCAGCGTCATTCAATTTAGCTGTGCTAGAAAGTTTTTGAACTGGGTCAAATCCTCTAGTGATGACGTTAGAAGTAGCATTTGATGTTAACTTCACATCGATTGGTCCAGAGTAAGCTCTTTTTGAACTATTATGAACAGTGATGTTCATTTTGTTTTTCTGGTTGATAAGAAGCTGTGAAGCACTTCCGAGACCTGATAGAGAAAGTGGGAACTGAACTCCTACATTCTTAGTATCAGCTGCTAGGACTCCAGAGTTAGCATCAATAAAGTGTCTTCCCTGGATTTTCTTCTCAGCAGTTAGTGGTTGAATCAAAGTGATTCTCGACTTAAATGTTGATCCGATTCTTGATTGTGGTGGAATAACACCTTTAGCAACACCTGTTAGAGTTGTCTTCGTTCTAGGGTTAACAACTGGAAGTTTAAAAGTTTTTCCATTCTCAAGTCTAACAGTTACGTTCTCAGCAGACTTCTTACCAAAGTTAACAAGCTTAACATTGTTAAGAGTAACCTCACCTGGTTGAAAAACGCCGTCTTGTTTGGCAACCCCGTTGATACCACCATCAATAATTTGAGAGGCAACAAACTTTAGAACTGAGTTGTTTTCATAAACACCGCTTACAGAAGCAAATCTCTTAGCTCTATAAATTTCTGTTTGTTCTGCGATATTAGAAGCAAAGGTCGCTTCTTCATGCTGATCATATGAAGCACGTCTTATTTGCTCATATACTCTTGCGTATGCAGATCTTTCTGAATCAGAGTAAGTTCCTCTAAAGGCATCAGAGTTCCTATCAGGATTACTTGAAAACTGATCTCTGTATTGATTAAAGAAACGATCATAAATTCCTGGATAGTCTCTACTAAAGGCACGTCCTTCACCAGTTCTATATCCATCTTGTCTATAAGTAGGATACTCGCGAGAGCTAA
>JAGSHJ010000444.1 GCA_023954595.1 Bacteriovoracaceae bacterium
ATGTCACTTGGACCTACAATATCACTTCCAGCACGAGCTTGTGCCAATGCCATTTTGCAAAGAACATCTAGAGTTGGATCATTTAGAATTTCGCCCGTCTTTGGATCTACAAGGCCGTCATGCCCATCACTTGAGTATGGATCAAGAGCAACATCTGTCATAACTGTCACATCAGGAGCAGCCGCTTTTACAGCTCTTACCGCAACTTGGTTCAGTCCATCTTCGTTATAAGCTTCTTTTGCGTCTTTTGTTTTTAATGACTCATCAACTGCAGGAAACAAGGCCACAGTCATGACACCTAAATCTCTGAGTTTTAAAACTTCTTCAACAAGCAGATCAACACTAAATCTGTATTGACCCGGCATTGAGTCGATTGCAACCTTTTTAGAACTTCCCTCTATAAAGAACAATGGAGCAATAAGATCACTGGCCTTAACATTATTCTCTTCAACCATCGCTCTAATAGCAGCGTTTCTTCTGAGTCTTCTTGGTCTAGAGGGTTGGAACATTTTGAATGCCTTTTGCTACTAGTGATTGAAATGCAATTCCATACATTTTGATCTGCTTTACCATGTTGGCAAGGCCGTTGGTTCTATTCATTGAAAGGTGCTCAGTAATACCAATATCTTTTAGAAATCCAGTATCTTGTGCAGTGATTTCTTCAGGACTAAGACCAGAGTAAGCTTCTACTAAAAGAGCAACAATCCCCTTAACGAGAACGGCGTCACTATCCGCTCTGAAGATGACTTTTCCATCTTTTAATTCAGGAACTAGCCAAACTTGCGACTGGCAGCCTCTAACTTGAAATTTCTCAATTTTTTGAGATTCTTCCAATGGCTCGAGACCCTTTCCTGTTTTAATAAGTTCTCTGTAACGATCTTCCCAGTCTGAAAAGCGATTAAAACGCTCTACAATCTGTTCAATTTTATTGTTGTTTTTTGCTTCTTGCGTCATGTCATAACCTTCTAATGTATTGTTTTTTCTAACACATCAGGCAAATATTTCCAATCAATAAATGCCCTACAAAGGTTCCTGCCTGTTACTCCGATCAAGTTAATGAAAAAGAGGATCTTATCCGGAGATAACTATGGAACAAACATTTCACCTAAACCCAATTACCGATGAAGAAGTCGAGCAATTAGGTCTATCCCAATCCGACCTATGGATGGTTCAGATAGATGATGGCGAAGTACATGGCCCCTATTCAACGGATATGCTCAGAGAAGATTCTAAAGAACATGAGCATTTATATGAGAACTGCATGGTCTACAACATTGTCTCAGAACAATGGAAGAGCTTCTACACGATTACAGAGTTTCAACGCAGAAAGCCGAAGCTTGTTCCAGCACAAAGCCTAGTTAAAAGTGAAACCTTTTGGGTACTACATAATGGACAAAAGTCAGGTCCTCTAAGCCTTGCAGAGTTAAAAGAAAAAGTTGCAGTCAAAGAGATCGTTCTAAATCAAGAAGTAAGTATTGATGAAGGAAAGACTTGGATCAAAATCTACGAGCACCACGCTTTTGACAGAAGACTCAGACAGAATCAAGAAGAGCTTCCTTTTCAACCAGATGCTCAAGTATTTACAAACTCTGATGGTGAGACCTACTCAAAAGTTGTCTCCCTACAGCAGAAAAAAGAAGATCAATCAGCAATATCTGGACTCGCCTTCATCGGCAGAGGCAATGACAAAGGTCAGATGATGGCCAAGTCTGGTGAGGAAAAGGTAGCTGTAAAACAACCTGAAGCTACTGTGACTCCATTTCCAACGATGAATAAACCACAGAAGAGATTTGGCTGGAAGAAAATCGCAATAGGCTTTACAGCAGCGGTTGTGGTTAGTGCCGGATTTAACTCATTCAATTCTAACTTCTCTGAAGATGAAGTTCACCTAGGTGAGACCTACAGAGGTGATGTTAGAAGAATAAACAACTCTGACAGATCCACAAAAGTGAGAAAGCCTGCTTCAGTAGATAAAAAGAAAAGGGCTCCAAGAGTAGAGAGAGCTAAAAGATACGAGCCACCAAAGCCAAGACCTAGACCATCTCAAGAAAGAGTAAGAGGTAGAAAGCAATTTAGGGAATCTGAGAGAATCTCTCACTCGTACGAAGACTTTGAGCAAATGGATATCGATGATCCTAGAGTAAGAGAAGAGCTTAGCCGCGATCTGGCAGGTGAAGTTCTGGATCAAGAAATGGCGATAGATCGAATTGACCAAGTCGATGAACACGGTGAATATATGGATAACCCAGAATATGAGCCTAGTTATTCTGAAGCTGATCCACAAGAAATGGAACCAGAGTACGACGACCCTGAGGCCCAAGCAATCGACGAGCCACGTTATGAGGAGATCTCCGACTTTGAATAAGCTTGAAGAAGCTTACCTCTCCATGCTAAATATAGGGCAATATGATAGACAAAAATCTACTTGCCCATTTCAAACCATACACACCTACTACCTCACTGTTTATAAGCTTTGAGGGTATTGAAGGCTCTGGTAAAACAACTCAAATTACAACTTTAAAGCACGCTCTTGAGAATCAAGGTTACAAAGTAACTTTATTGAGAGAACCAGGTGGCACCCCATTTGGTGAAAAGATGCGTGAAGCGATCCTAAGCTCAGAAGAGAACATCTCACCTGTGGCCGAGGCATGCCTTATGGCCGCATCACGCGCCCAGTTATTAGAGAAAAGAATTGTCCCACTTCTAGAGACTCCAGGAAATATTGTAATTGTAGACAGATACATAGATAGCTCACTTGCTTATCAAGGAAGTGCAAGAGG
>JAGSHJ010000315.1 GCA_023954595.1 Bacteriovoracaceae bacterium
ACTGAGCATGGGAAAACGTAAAATGACTTTATCTTGTACAAAGTATTAATGATAGTATCACGGGAAGCTATTGAAACTCCCTGTGTCGCAGTGCAGGAAGGTCTCGTGCATCTCGAATATCTATAGACACACCATCTCTGATGGAGTTTCTTAGACTTCTATTTAGCTGATCTACTGTGATTTTATGAAACTGTTGGTAAATATTTGGCGTTTTAAAGTTGAGATTGTGAGACTTAGAATAGTCTCAAGGCCATAGATAAGGTGTATGGCCTTTGATTTTGTCTACGCCTCTAGCATTACTGTATCAAATTTACGGTCAAACCAAGGCACTTTCTTGTGGTTGTAGCCAAATGGAGAGATCACAGACATAAGCCATCTAGTGATAGCGACCCCAACTGACATATTCTCGCCAGTAAGGACGTTTCTGATCTTGATATGAGTGAATCTTTGTCCCAGGGTCTGGGATTTAGCACTTAGAATTGGAACGTATAGAAGGCAGACTAGGTAGATTGCAAAGCCCACATAACCATAGACAAATTTATCAAAGACATCTGAGAAGATAAGCCCATAAACCTTAAGCACTATAATTGCGATGATGTTCACAACAATTAGATCTACAAACATCGCTGTAAAAATCTTAGAACTCTTTGGGTATTGGCCTTTAAACTTTAAGTAATCGCTGTCGCTTGATTTGCCCATGTATTCGCTTCCACTGGTTTAAAAATAAGGGGAGCTTGCACTCCCCTTTTTTATTTCTACTTCTCGTTTAAGTGTCTCAAAACATTGTGCAAGATTCCACCATTTTTGTAGTAATCAAGCTCGTCTTTAGTATCGATTCTACAAACTGCAGTTACAGTCTCAGTTGAACCGTCAGCTCTTGTGATCGCTACTTCAACGTCTTGCTTAGGTTGGATAGTATCTACACCTTTAATTGTGAAAGTCTCTGTACCTGTAAGACCTAGTGCCTCACGGTTAGTTCCTTTAAACTGAAGTGGTAGAACACCCATACCAATAAGGTTTGATCTGTGAATTCTTTCAAAAGACTCTACGATTACAGCTTTAACACCTAGAAGGATTGTACCCTTTGCGGCCCAATCTCTAGAAGATCCAGTTCCGTATTCTTTGCCACCAACTACAACAAGTTGAGTGCCTTCATCTTTGTATTTCATAGCAGCGTCGTATACTGCCATTTGCTCACCACTTGGGATGTGCTTAGTGAATCCACCTTCAACACCGTCAAGCATAAGGTTTGTAATTCTGATGTTTGCAAAAGTTCCTCTCATCATAATTTCGTGGTTACCACGACGAGATCCGTATGAGTTGAAGTCTTGTGGAGCTACACCATGATCTTGTAGGTATTTACCAGCTGGAGAGTCAGCTTTAATAGCACCTGCAGGTGAAATATGGTCTGTAGTTGTAGAGTCACCTAAAATAAGTAGTGGTCTAGCATCTACGATGTCACCTTTTTTGTCCAAGTCCATTGTCATACCTTCAAAGTATGGAGGGTTTTGAACGTAAGTTGAGTTAGAATCCCAGTCATATGTTTGAGACTCTGCAGTCGCAACATTTTGCCACTCTTCAGTACCTTTAAATACATCTGAGTAACGAGACTTGAACATCTCTTCATCAAGACATGATTGGATTGTTTTTTGAATCTCTTCACTTGATGGCCAGATGTCTTTTAAGAATACATCGTTTCCATCTTTATCTTTACCAAGAGCATCGCTCTTAAGGTCAATTTTTAAATTCCCTGCAAGTGCGTAAGCAACAACAAGTGGTGGAGATGCAAGGTAGTTTGCACGGATGTCTGGTCCAATTCTTCCTTCAAAGTTTCTGTTACCAGAAAGAACTGAAGTAGAGATTAAATCACCTTCGGCAATTGCTTTAGAGATCTCTGGATTAAGTGGTCCTGAGTTACCAATACATGTAGTACAACCATAACCTACAAGGTTAAATCCAAGATCATTCAAGTGAGTTTGAAGTCCAGCTTTCTCTAGGTAGTCAGTAACAACCTGAGACCCTGGAGCAAGTGAAGTCTTAACCCATGGCTTAACGTTTAGACCTTTTTCAAGAGCTTTCTTCGCAACAAGACCTGCAGCTACAAGAACCGCTGGGTTTGAAGTGTTTGTACAAGAAGTAATCGCTGCAATACAGATATCACCGTGAGTAAGTTCAAAGTCCTTACCTTCAACTTTAACTGTCTTAGAAGCGTCTTTTTCCTCTACTTTGAAAACTTTTTTCATGTCATTGTGAAATTGTTTCGCAGCATTTGAAAGAGCGATTCTATCTTGAGGTCTCTTAGGGCCTGCGATAGATGGCTCAACTTTAGTCATATCAAGCTCAAGAGTGTCAGTGAATGACGGCTCTGGGCTGTTTGCGTCTCTCCACATGCCTTGCTCTTTAGCATATGCTTCAACTAGAGCAACTCTGTCAGCGTCACGGCCTGTGAATTTTAAGTAATCAATCGTTTGCTTATCAATAGTGAAGAAGCCACAAGTAGCGCCGTACTCAGGTGCCATGTTTGCAATTGTAGCTCTATCAGCAAGAGTAAGATTATCAAGGCCTTCACCGTAGAATTCTACGAATTTACCAACAACACCTTTTTCTCTAAGCATCTGAACAACAGTTAAAACTAGATCTGTTGCAGTTGTTCCTTCTGCCATTTTACCAGTAAGTTTAAAACCTACTACTTCTGGGATAAGCATTGTAACGGCTTGTCCAAGCATCGCCGATTCTGCTTCGATACCACCAACACCCCAACCAAGAACACCAAGTCCGTTGATCATAGTAGTGTGTGAATCAGTACCAACACAAGTGTCACAGTAAGCAAGCTCTTTACCGTTTTCTTCTTTAGTCCAAACAACTTGGCCTAAATATTCAAGGTTAACTTGGTGAACAATACCTGTTCCTGGAGGAACAACCTGAAAGTTTTCAAATGCTTTCTGTCCCCATTTAAGGAATTGGTACCTTTCTTTATTTCTTTCATACTCTAGTTCTACGTTTTCTTTGAATGAGCTAGGAGTACCAAACTTATCAACCATAACAGAGTGATCGATAACTAGATCAACTGGAACTTGTGGGTTGATCTTCTGAGCGTCGCCACCCAGGTTCTTCATTGCATCTCTCATAGCAGCTAAATCAACAACCGCCGGAACACCTGTAAAGTCTTGCATTACAACACGTGCAGGATGGTAAGAGATCTCACGATCTGATTTTTTGTTTTTAAGCCAATCAAGAACAGCTGAAATGTCGTCTTTAACAACAGTTTTTCCGTTCTCTTTTCTAAGAAGGTTCTCAAGCAACACTTTTAGCGAGTTTGGAAGCTTGCTTGTGTCACCTAGGCCGTTCTCTTGTGCCTTTTTTAGACTGTAGACTGCATAGTCCTTTCCGTTGACCTTAAGGTCTGACAATGAGTTAAATGAATTCCCGCTCATAAGTGTCCTTTTGATGATATTCGTTTTGAGAGTAGTACTGTTTTTAGTCGTTTAAGCGTCCCAATGATATACCTTTTGAGTCATTTTCTCAACTTCAAACGATATATATTGCTTTAAATACAACGCTTTATTGCAACTTAATAGAAAAGTTGATTAAATTATAGGATCAACCGGAGTTAGACAGTCATGGATGTATTTGAAAGAGAAATGTATATTGAGATTTTTGGCAATGTGCCAATTTATCTAGGTCTTGGGATTCAAATTGTAACCGCTTTGATCCTGGGTGGACTTGTAGGTTTTGATCGAGAGATCAAGATGAAGGCCGCAGGACTTAAGACCAATATAATGATCTGTATTGGGGCCACTCTATATACGACTATATCTTTAATTAACCTTCCAAATGCCGTGGGCCTTGTAGATCCAAACCGAGTTGCCGCTCAAATTGTAAGTGGGATTGGCTTCTTAGGTGCCGGGGCAATCATCCAGGGACGAGGAAACGTCACAGGACTTACAACTGCCGCAACTATCTGGGTTGTTGCCGCCATAGGATTTACAATCGGGGTCGGA
>JAGSHJ010000026.1 GCA_023954595.1 Bacteriovoracaceae bacterium
AGTAGATTATTTGTACTGATTAATAGGAGGGGTGCAATACCACAAACTAATGCAAGCTCTGGTGCAGCTCCTTTATTTCTTCTAGATAATAAAACTTCCTGAAGGAAATACATCTGAGAAAATATTAAAACTGGCCATACTTGCGTATTTATCCCTGTTTGATAAAACCCAAGATAAATCCCGTAACAAAGTAAGCTAGCAACAGCAAAAATGGATGAGACAGGAATCTTAATTTCTTTTCTAGAAAATCCAACAACTACTGCATTGATAAAGAACAAGATATTTAATAAAGAGAGTTCCATTAGATTAGTCCTCTTACAAAAGCCGCAGTTGAAAGAACAATAAACATTGTCGCCATCAAGTACATCCCGCCCAGGTTATTGTTACAAAAATCATTTACACTTATTTTTATTTTTTTATGACCTATAACTAGTAATAAGGAAGCAAGGATAAATAAACTAGCGTGCCATTTAAGAAGTAATACCAGTGCTAATAAAATGGATAGGGAAAGAATTATTCTTGGCAAAAGATAGTTAACTTCAACAAAACGGCTGGTCTTAAAAGAAATTATGAAAGACCTACTATAAAGAGCAACAACACAGCATGCAAATATAGGTAAATAAAGTGAACTATTATTATGCAGCAAAAAATATAGACTCCAAAAGCCTGTCATGCATGTTACCCCAGAGTAAACACTTTGATTAGAGTAGAATCTCGCCATAAACATAATGAGGACGAATCCTATAAAAATTAATGGCGTAGATGAGAAGCCTGCGACCGATAAAAGGCCATATAATAGCTTGGACCCAAATATTATCTTCACAACCTGTACTAGAAGAGACTCTTTATTAGCAGTGGCAATGGTGAGAATGAGTGCTGCAATTGCCGTCACAATTGATGAGATTAACAAAGGGATATGAAAGTTTTGTAGAGATGTTAATCCAGTAGATAAAACGTAGGCCACCCCCGAAAAAACCCAGAGTACATTTGTTAAATTTGCATACCTAACCCTCTGAATTGCTTGGATACATAGGATCCCAATAAATGGAACTAATGGGTTGGAATTTAGGATCACGAATGGAAAGACGAGTCCTATTAAAGCAACTTGATGAATTAGGCCGTAACCCAAACAAATTAATGCTATAACCAAAAGCCCTGAGAATAGTACCGAGGGTGAATAGTTTAGAGCCTCAAACAATAGGGTGGGATAGTCACCTTGAAACCCAACAACAAGGTTCTTCGACACTCCAGAGAAAATAAATGCAAAGGTTGCACAGTAAAGGATACTAATTAAAAGATATGACTTTTTAGATAGGTTTACACGTAACTTTAAAAATATTAAAGATAAGAATAAGTATAGATTATACATCAGAACAACCATCCCATTGAAATAAACATGACCACAGCAATTACCAGGACAATTACCAATTCAACGGCAATAACATTGTCATTTCTTTCAAATGATTTTGCCTGAATTTTTATAGATTGATTTTGACCTGTCAGTTCTATCTCTTTGAGAGCTGGCAATGTCTTAAGGATATTTTTCACCTTTATAAGGTCAATTAGTCTCGAGGCCACGGCATTCGACTTTAAAAGATTAAAGAGCTGAATCTTTATTTTATTATTAATAGTTATCAACAATATTGAAGTTAGGATGATCCATGGAATCCAGAAATAGTTTTCAAGGTTACTAAAAATATTGGCCAAGTATAACAATAGGGAAAGGGCTGCTAATACCGTTACTTCTTTGAACCTTAACAACAAGATTATTATTAATATAGAGGTGATAACTAAACACGTTATCTGACCGAAGACAGTTTCATAATAGCCTTCCAAAACCAACGCTTCGACAATACAAATCCCTATAACTTTTAACCATAGACCATCATCCAAGGCTTCTTTTCTGCGTGAGCTTTCAAAATAGCTGTGCAGGATGATCAAGACCAGACCAGCAAAGATATTAAACTCATTATGATATATTGAATTTAGGCCTATAAAAACAATTCCAGGAATAAAGAATGGAAGATCTTGTTTTTTAAAATGAAACACATCAATCGCCGCAGATATGGCCATAATAAGGGAGGCAGAACTTAAAAGAAAGTAGTTAAGCCCAATTTCTTCATTAAATAAAAATTTGATCTCCAAGTAACTCAGAAGAGGAAAAAGAGCTGAGAATACAATAAACGAAACACCATTTCTTTTATTCAAAACTGAAATCAATATTAATAATGCAACACTAATCATCAAAGTCATTTAAATCTTCTATGTTTTCATTTTGGTTTTTAATTAAGAAAAGATAAATCCCACTATAGGCAATAAGCATAATTACACAGAAAAAATAAAGGGCGGTACCATCATAGATTTCGGTTTCTATGCGAGAACTTTCTGAGTAAAAAAGAAATGCCATTGCAAGATAGACTAGGGCCTTATATCTATGACTGGCCCGTTTTGTTCCAAAGAAATACAAAAAGCCTAAACTTGCAAGTGCTAGTGCTGCGAATTCCATCTAGTACCTCTTTTTAAGAACATAATGAACAAGAACAAACCTATTAATAAATTATACTTTTCTACTTTTCCGATCTCTACAAGAAAGCTCTTTGTACCAGAGTTAATGTGAAGATAGCTCATGCCAGCGACTAAGCTTGTAGCAATTAACCATACGCCTAATTTCAAATATAGGTTTTTACCTTTTACTCTTGCGATCTTCTTCTCTTTTTCAATTGTGGCAAAGTAGGCTATTTGAAATATCGTAAGCAAAGCAAATAGGGAGATAGAAACAGATATCGGCATATGGAATATTAAAAAGCCAAGAACTAAAAAGTTGACCACCACATCTGAGATCCATACGATTCTTTTAGTAGGTGAAAAAAAGCTTATAATTCCAACAATAAGGATTAAAGTTGCACCGATAATTTCAATCATAAAACAACCTTTAAGGTAAGAATAAATGATAGTGCTATCATAAAAGCCTTTTCGAGTTTTTTCTTTTTAAAGCTTCGACCCAACTTCAGCGACTCAAACGCAAAGTTTTTCATGAATAGTTCAACGATTAAAACTCCAAAGATGGTTAGGATAAAATGCTCAGGCCGAAGATTTACTCCTGAACTTATAAAATACAGGGTGAAGGCACACATATTAAGCCCCATTCTCAAAGTACTAATCATTCGTAATTGGAAGGTGGCTAGTTTTTCATTTGATAAATAAGACTTTGAAAAGTTCAAGTACAGTACGGCCTGGAATGATAGAAAAAATAGTGCATCTACCACAGAGAAGTTTGTTTGAGTTAGTTTTAGGCCAAAACCAATGAAGGAGAGCATTAACACACTCATGCTAAAGGTTAACCTGTCTAAGAACTCACTAAAATTAATTCTTTTGTTTGAATACAGATCTACGAGTGCAATGACTATTAAAGAAACAAAAGCGTAAACAGCACAGAAAGAGAAAAAGTGCTTGATTCCCATTGGAGTCATTTTGCTAGTGAAGATTCTATACAGAAGAGAGAAGGCATATATATTAAAACTTCCAAGTATTAAGTAAAAACAAAATGCTTCTACCGCTACAGGCTCACGCTTTCTAATATTCTTCAATACAACTGATAACTGTGAAGCGTTTGCCAGTTTAATAATATTTGAATTCGGAGAATTACTAGTTAGCTTTGCCAAGGTTGAAAGCAGCTCCACTAATATTGGTAGGGCCAGTACTAAAAAAGCACCTATAGCTCCCTCATAGAAATTAATCATTCTTGCCGCCTTTTCCAAAATTTGTGAAAATCAGACATACTAGGCCAATACCAACCAATACTGGGTCATAATTGGATTGATTAATAAAAATATGATTAAACAATAATGTAGCCAACAATAAGTTGGAGAGATTAATCAGAAAGCTTTGGTACTCCAAGGTTGAATCAACAATTAGTTTCTTATTCCACTTACCTGAAGGTTTTAAAAACAACAGTGTAAATAGAAATGAAAAACCACTAATGATTCCCAAGGAAAGAAGAAAATTTTTAACATCCATGTTAATTACTTTTTATATTAATTAGCTATTTAGGGTAGCCAATTAAGTGTATAATGGAAAACTGAATTAAAAAAGTCTTATTCATGAAACTAAAACTAGCCGCTAAAATTCATTCTCTTCAACAGCAAGATTCGAACACCACCTTCAAGCTCAATGGTATCAATGAAGAGCAATGGTATCTCTTGCATGAAAAGTTTATTAGAGAAGAATTAAAAACCAACAAAAAACATCAAGTTTATGTTTTTGACAATGAAGATCAGGCCGAAAAGTTTTATGGAGCAGTCAAACCCTATCACCAAACCCTTTTTTATCCAGATCTAGGCCAAAATATATACAGTGGAGCATTTAGTTCTGAAAGAAATCTAAATGATCGACTTCTGTGCCTCAATAAAATACATAACTCGGAAAGCCCTTATCTAATAGTGACTACCTATAATGCTCTAATGCTTAAAGTCCCAGGTGCAGATTTTTTTCAAAAAGGCTCTTTAAGCTTACAAGTTTCCGACATTATCTCACCAGAGGACCTTGCCCGGGAACTAACCAACCGTGGATATGAGTCTATGCCATCCACCGAGGAGCCTGGTACTTTTAATAAAAAAGGTGAAATTTTTGATATTTATCCTCTATCAGGATCTCCAATCAGAATTCATTATTTCGACGACATGATAGAAGAAATGTTTCAGGTTGATTCCGAAACATTACGTACTAAACGAGATTGCCCGCTTGAATCGGTAGAAATTTTTCCAATGGCAGGCAGTGCTCTTAGTTCAGACAATGTAACAAATTTTAGGACTAAGTTGCCCAGACCTCCTTTAAACCATAGATCCAAACGACAGGTTAGAGATGAAATCCTAGAGAAGCTTGATTCTGGATCATTTTTTCCAAATTATCCGCTTTATTTTTCCCTTTTTTTTAATGAACACTCTAGCTTGCTCGATACCCAGCGAGAGAACTCAACTTTCCATTTTTTCAATCTTGAGGAGTCTCAAAAGACCTTTTCTTTAACCATTGAAGAATTTAACTCACTTTATAAACTAGCAGGTGAACAGGAAGAGTCAGAAGACTTACTTCCAGACCCAAATGATCTATATATTGAACCAAATCTTGATAATTTAGAAAATTATCAAATTGATAATATTTTATTTGAATCCAATCTAGATAGTGAATATCAAGGACAAGTATCCTTAGGCGTTGAGAAGTTGCAAACTTACATAAGTAGAAAATCGCTTGTGAGTCCAAAACAGAGTAAAAACGATTTTATTAAAGCTCTTTTTAAAACGGTCATAGAAGAATCGAGAGCAAAAGAGATTTGGATTGTTTATAAAAATGAGGCAACTCTCAAACAAATCCAACACATTCTTGAAACCTTTGATCAGAACCAATTACAAAATATTAAATACCTAAATTTTGATTTAGCAGAAGGCTTTGTTTACACAAATGAAAACCTTTTCTTTCTATCAGAATCCGACTTCTTCATTCATAAGGTCGCTAAGACCAAAAGAAAGAAGAAACAAACACAGGATGTTTTTGCTGACCAGCTTGCCTCTTTAAATATAGACGATTTTGTTATTCACAAAGACCACGGTATTGGACAATACAAAGGGATGGAGACGATTGAGCTTGGGAATCAAAAAGGTGACTTCATCGTTCTTGAATATCACGATAGTGATAAAGTCTATGTTCCTGTTTATAAGCTTGATCTAATTCAAAAGCATTCAAGCTCAACGGCCAGTGTGCGAGTGGCAAGTCTAAAGAGTAAAAAGTTTGAGCAGGAAAAGGCCCGCGCATCAAAGTCTGTTAAGAAACTCGCATTTGATCTTCTAGAGGTTCAGGCCAAAAGAGAACTTAGAAAAGGATTTAAGTTTTCTGAGCCAGATGAAATCTATCACGAGTTTGAACAAAAATTTCCTTTTGAAGAAACAGAAGACCAACTTAAGGCCATAAACGATGTCCTTGACGATATGACCAGCCAAAGACCTATGGATCGACTTATCTGTGGTGATGTAGGGTTTGGTAAAACTGAAATAGCCATGAGGGCGGCATTTAAAGCAGTCCTTGATCATAAGCAAACTGCTATTTTGGTTCCTACAACCGTTTTGGCCTTCCAACATTATAATTCAATGATTGAGCGTTTTAAGGACTTCCCAGTAAATATCGCTTATGTTTCCAGGTTTAAGTCTGCAAAAGAGACAAGTGAAATCCTGCAAAAATTATCAGAAGGTAAAATTGATATCATCATTGGAACCCATAAACTTTTATCCGAAAAGGTTAAGTTTAATGACCTTGGGCTTTTAATTATTGATGAAGAACAAAGATTTGGAGTAGGGCACAAAGAAAAGCTCAAGGCACTTAAAGAGGACATCGACTGCCTAACCATGACAGCAACACCAATACCTAGAACATTACAGATGTCTTTTCTAGGAATCAAAGATTTTTCTTTAATTCAAACTCCACCACCAAAAAGACAGTCAATAAAGACCTATCTTATAAAAGAAGACCCTATCACCCTTCAGAGAGCTATATCCAAAGAACTCGGCAGAGGAGGGCAAGTTTTTGTTGTACACAACAAAGTCAGTGATATGGAAGACTATACTGCTAAAATCAAAAAGCTCTCGCCAACAGCCAAGGTGCTGTTTGCTCATGGGCAAATGCCTGAGAAGGAATTAGAAAAAAGAATCACTCAATTCTATGAGAGAAAATATGACGTTTTAGTTTCAACTACAATTATAGAGTCAGGTATCGATATACCCACGGCAAATACAATGATTGTCGATAGAGCAGATACCTATGGTCTTTCCCAGCTACATCAATTAAGAGGTAGAATTGGTCGATCGGATAAAAAGGCATATGCCTATTTCATGGTTCCACATGACAGGATTTTATCCACTATTGCCACTAAACGCTTAAAGGCACTGCAAACCTACGCTGAAATGGGTGCAGGTTTCTCCCTAGCTACATCTGATCTTGAGATTAGAGGCTCAGGAGATATTCTAGGTGGTGAACAATCTGGTCATATTGGAAATATTGGACTTGAGCTCTATATGGAGTTGCTACAAGAGGCCATTGCTGAGCTGAAACAAGAAACTGTCTCACACAAGAAATCAGTTGAAGTTCAAACACCATTTCATTCGGTTATCCCAAATAACTATATTGAAGATGCTGGCTCGCGTTTAAAGTTTTACAAAAGACTTTCTAATGCATCTAGTTTAGAGGCCCTGCAAAGTGTTTCGGAAGAGCTTCAAGATATATATGGGTTATTACCTGAAAGCCTTAATAATCTTTTAATCATTCTTGAGAGTAGAATTCACTTCTCAAACTTAAGCTGTAAGAGCGTAAAGGTTGGAAGCAAACAAATAACAATTGCTTTTGATAGGGAAGAGCTTGAGCAGAACGCTCAACTAAGAGATTCTATCATCAGTTTTTTCATGCAAAGACCGAAAGTATATAAGATGAACCCTGAATTCAGCGTTCAATGTAAGTTTAATGAAAAGGTTGACCCTTCTACTTTGTTGGAGTTTTCAAAACATATTGCACAGCAAATAGATCCATGTTAGCGTTTTTATTACACAGGTATAGTTCAACCTTTCTCACAGGAACATTAAAATGAAAATTTTCTTCATCACCGTTTGTCTTTTAACTTCTAGCTTTTCTCTAGCTCAAGAGAAAGACTCAGTAGTTGCAACAGTTAACGGAAAAAAAATTACTAAGTCAGCACTATACAAGCACCACACTGACAGCTTGAAATTTGTTAGAGGTCAAAAGAAAGTAACTTTAGAAAGTTCTCTAGATGACCTTATTAATAGAATTGTTGGGATTGATCTTGCTAAGAAAAATAAGCTTGATAAGAATCCAGTTGTTGTTGAAAAAATGAACGACATTCTTTATCACGCACAAATCTCCAAAGACCTGGAGGGTAAGCTTGCAAAAATTAAAGTAAGTGATGATGAAGTTAAAAAATATTACGCTAAGCATCCTGAATACAGAACAGCTCAAATTTTATTCAGATTGCCAGCTGTACCAAAAGAAGAAGATGTTAAGAAAGCATTCGAAAAAGCTGTTAAAGTACATTCTGAAGTAGTTAAAAAGCCAGACAGCTTTGTAGACTATGCGTCAAGATTTTCACAGTCGTCCTCTGCCATTGACGGTGGTGACTTAGGATACCTACCTCATACTAGACTTACTCCTGAATATTATGAAAATATCAAAGGTAAGAAAAAAGGAACAATAGTTGGTCCATTTAGAACTCAGTATGGGATTCATGTAGTTAAACTACTAGGTGAGAAAACTGGTGAACAAATAAACACCGACATGTACAAAAAAATCATCTATGATAATAAAAGAGATGAGATTCTAAATAAATATTTCGCAAGCATTAAAAAGAAAGCGAAAATTAAAGTGTTTAAAGAGAACATTAAATAAAAATAAAATGAAAAAACTTTTATCCTGCTGCTTATTGGCCATTACCTTTTCCACACCGGCATATTCAAAAATTCTTGATAAAGTTGCCGGTGTTATCAATGACAAGGTCTACTCCCTTTCTGAACTTCAGCGAATCCAAAAAACGATTTCTGCACGTAAGGAAATTTCGCCACTTATATATAGCGAAAGTAAGTACACGGTTAAAGATGTTCTTGATCTTGTTCAACACCAATTCATTATTAAAGATAAGCTCTCAGAGATGGGCTACGTTGTAAGCGATGACAGTGTTGAGGCCAGAATTAATGAAACAGAGAGACGACTAGGCCTAAAGCGTTCAGATCTTTTAAACTTTCTTGAAACAAAAGGTCTAACTTTTAACGAGTATTTTGAGCTTATTCGCGAGGCCATGGAGTACAACATCTTCAATACTCGTATAATTTCCCCTTTGGTTAATATCACAGAGCAGGAAATTAAAAACTTTTACTACAATCTCAAATCTAGCAATACTGCATTGTCTTTTAACTATCATTTAATGGACTTCTACATCCCTGAGAGTGAGTTAATTAACGCAGATATAAAAAACATGCCAAGAGTATTGGAAGAGTACCAAAAGACTGGAAATCTTCCTGCCAAATTTAAAAACATCGAAACCAATGACCTTGGTAAACTCAGTGGTGAGGACCTTCCTAAAGAATTAGGAAAAATATTGAAGGCCACTGATGAGGGCTCATTTACAGCACCATATGTTAAGGATGATGTTGTTCACGTATTTTATGTAAAGACTAAGGACCTAACTGAGTCCCAAGAATTTCTTAAAATGAAGAATCAAATTTACGATCAATTATTTTTGACTCGTTCAAAAAGTATCGTTAAAAACTGGTTCGCACGTGAAGAGACCAATTACTATATTCTCGAGAATATCTAAACATGATTAGGGTCACTCAAGGCCATGAAAAAGGGGTAGGGCTCGAGCTTTTCATTAAAGCTTTTTTTTGTATTCCCAAAAGCAAACAGCCCCTTTTTATTCTTTACTGCAACAAGAACACCCTCATTGAATGTCTTAAAAATGCTCAGTTGCCATTTGATATTGAAGACAATTCTCTAGTTATTTTTTCAAATAAGTTAAAGCTTTGTTTTGTAGAACACAAGCTAAGCCAAAGTACTGATAGTCTAAATAGTGCTTTGGAATCAATGGGTCCCAAAGATATTTTACTTACACTTCCAAGCTCAAAGGATCAGATTCTATCTGATAAGAAGATTGTATTTAAAGGTTATACAGACTTTTTAAGAACAGCTTATCCACAGTCTGAGTTAGTAATGTCTTTTGTATCTCCTGATTTTAATGCTGCTTTGTTAACAGATCACGTTGCCGTCAAAGACATAGAAGACAATCTTTCTAAGAACATCTTT
The DNA here is from genome assembly GCA_023954595.1 of Bacteriovoracaceae bacterium. Classification (GTDB taxonomy): domain Bacteria; phylum Bdellovibrionota; class Bacteriovoracia; order Bacteriovoracales; family Bacteriovoracaceae; genus UBA845. The sequence continues at coordinate 9,847 of JAGSHJ010000026.1, forward strand.
GAAGAAAGAGTAAATTCAGCAATCAGAGGCTTTCAGACTATTAGAAATATTGAAAATGTATATATCGCTGGTGTTAACCCTCATTGTGGTGAGGATGGTATTATAAGTGAATACGACAACTTTCTTCAGGAATCTGTTTCCAAGATCAAAGATACTTTTCCTAAAATTAAAATTTGCGGATTAATTCCTGGGGATACAATCTTGTTCAATCCTCAGAATAAAAACAATCTTTTTATTTTTACCTTTCACGATCAAGCTCTAGGCCCTTTCAAAAGATTGAATGGTCTTACAGGAATTAATTTAACTCTTGGACTACCTTTTAAGAGGGTAAGTGTAGATCATGGGACTGCATTTGATTTATTTGGTAAAAACTCGGCAAATTATCAAGGCATGCTTTATTTATTGGATGAAATTCTAAATTGGGCATAAAAAAACCCCGCATTCGCAGGGTTGTTTAATTTTTAAAAAAATAGTTTATTAAGCGATTTTACCAACAAGAGTAAATGCAATTACAAGTGCGTAAATTACAAGTGACTCGATAAGTGCCAAACCAATAATCATTGGAGTTTGAATCTTAGACTGAGCGCCTGGGTTTCTTGCGATACCTTCAAGTGCTGCAGTAGCAGTTTTACCTTGAGCTAGAGCTCCACCAAATCCAACAATTCCAAGTACCAAAGCAGCTGATAGTGCGTACATTGCGTTAGCTTCCATTTTAATTCTCCTTTAAAAGTTAATAGAACTGCTTAATGATCATCATGATCGTGATGTTCAACAGCAGTTCCGATATAAATCATTGTTAATAGTGTAAATACAAATGCCTGGATAAAGCTTACGAAAATACCCAAAGCATAGAATGGGACTGGTATCAAATATGGAACCAAGTCAGAAAAGATTGAAAGTACTAAGTGATCACCTTGCATAACACTCTTCAACCTTAGACCTAAAGAGATAGGTCTTACAGCGTGAGATATTAGCTCAATAATAAGCATCAATGGGGCCATTGCTGCAATAGGGCCTAAGAAGTGCTTAATATGTCCTACAAGACCTTGTACTTTAATACCTTGATAGTTGTAGTAGATAAAAACAAAAAGTCCAAGAGCAAGCGTTGTGTTTAAGTTGTCAGTTGGAGGTAAGAATCCAGGAATTATTCCTATCAAATTGTTCGCAAAGATAAGCAAAAAGATAGTTATAAGAAGTGTGAAGTACTTCTTAGCATCTTTTTCACCCAAAATACTCTTGGCCAAGTCATATAAAAACTCACCAATAGATTCATAGATGTTTCTAAAACTAATTCCCTTATCAGGAACAATACCAGTATCAACAGAGGAAGCCTTTGCTCTATAGATAAACCCACCTACAAGAAACAGTATGCAAACAAATGCAAAAGTAACTGTATGTTGTGGAATATTTAGACTATGTGCAATACCACCTAACCATGTGAATCCACCTGCAGCTAGGGCAGACGTAGAAAACAAGCTTGTAACTAAAGCCAATACCATCTTCTTCATATGTATATTTCCTTAATTTTTTTTACTATCACTTTTAATACTTAATGTAAGAATAATCAATTGAAATATGTAAGTTAAAGTACATAGTATCAAGTGATCCGGCATAGTTTTCATAGCAAAAACGAAAACAGCCGCTAAGACGAAGAATTTAACGACCAAAAGAAAGGATTTCTTCTGCGACTTGGCCAACGCCTTGACCCCTAAAACCAAAAATATTTGATTAATTAAAATACCAAAATAGAAAACTGAGATCTGTAGGGGATACTCTAGGCCAGTAAAATAGGCCAATGCTAAAAAGTTAAGTACAGATAGTACGATATAGATACTTTTATTCATTTGGATCTTCGTCTACCTTTTGCTTTCTAAGGTGCTTAAACATTAAGAAGAATATATTGAAAATAACTGCAAGAATGATAATTAGGCCAGTACCATTTCCAATTAGTTTGGCTTCAATCAGTTCGTATACCACGATAGCTACAGCTAAGACCGATGTGGGCAATGCCATTGCTAGGCCTAGTACTGCTAAGAGTTTTTTATCAATATTCATCTCTTTCTTGCCACTCTTCTTTCATAGAGAGAATTTAGTCGATTTTCTATGACATCTGGATTGGGGTATTCACCAATAATAGAGTAGTAGATATTATAAGCTTCTTTTAATTTCTCAGCACTTTCATAAGCATTTGCTATTAAAAACTTGGCCTGAACTATTTTGTCTTTACGTTTTTCACGCTTTAAAAACTCAAACCAAAAACTAATGGCAGCATCCCACTCTTTTAAGTAGAACTTTGTAAGTCCTAGATAATAAAAAGATTCCGCTCCAATACCTTCCTTTACGATTAGTGATAATTCTTTGAATAATTTATCGCTTTTCTTATAGTTTTTCAGGTGAAACTCGCACAATGCAAAACGAAAACTATAGAATTCTTGGCGCTCTAGCTTAGGCACAAAGTTCATTAAACTTTTGTATGCTATTTTGGCCTGCTTATAATTTCTAAATTTCTCGAACTGAATAGCACCAATCCTCTCCATAGCATTTTTTTGCCAAAGAGGTTCATTGGAAGAGCTTATAATTGTTTCTAGGTGATATAATGCCTTCTCATAATCATTTAAATATAATGAGTAGATTTCGCCTAATTGGTAGTTAATTTTAATTTGGATAGTTTTTGAGGGCTTACGCTTGAGAATTTCTTCATAAACCTCAACGGCCTTAGAGAACTCTTGCTTCGTAATATGCTCTTGGGCCTTAAGAATATCTTTATGCAATCCGGACGTGAAATCACATCCGGATAGCAATAAAAGAATTAAAAATAAATTAGCTCTCAGCTTCTTCATCAGAATCAAGAATATTCTCCACAGCTACAACAGCTTCGCCATCTTTAAGATTGATCAAGCGAACCCCTTGCGTGTTACGGCCTAGTAAGGATATTCCAGATATCTTCGTACGAATTACCTGACCACTATTGGTAATAATCATTAGATCATCACTCTGGCTTACTGGTTTGATCTGAATAATTTCACCAGTTTTATCGTTAAGCTTCATGGCAATTATGCCTTTTCCACCTCTAGACTGTTTACGGTATTCAGTTGTCGAAGATCGTTTTCCGTATCCTCTTTCAGTTACACTTAGGATCTCAACGCCATCGTCAATGATTTCCATGCCGATGATTTTTTCATCGTCATTTAATGTAATACCTTTAACACCTTGGGAAACTCTTCCCATAGGTCTACAGTCAGATTCCGCAAAGCGAATGATTTTACCTGATGAAGAACACATCAATACATCTTTAGTACCATCAGTAACTCTAACACTTAGTACGGAGTCACCATCTTGGACTTTAATCGCTCTAATACCAGATTGTTTAACATTAGAGTATTCTGCTAATTTTGACTTCTTAATGATGCCTTTTTCTGTGGCAATGATTAAGTAGTGCTTATCAAAGTCTTTAGGAACAGTAGCAATTTCACGAATCTTCTCGTTTGCCTTCATTGGTATAAGGTTAACGATGTTTCTACCCTTGGTAGTTCTTCCACCTTCAGGAATTTGATAAACTTTTAAAGTGTACACAGATCCAGTATCAGTAAAGAACATGATTTGGTCGTGAGTTTCTGCAGTAAAGATACTTGTAAAGAAGTCATCTTCAGTTGCACTACCTTTAACACCCTTACCACCTCGTTTTTGTGCTTTATAAGTGTCTATAGGCATACGCTTTAAGTAGCCCTTATGGGTGATAGTTACGATTACTTCTTCATTAGCTATTAAATCTTCGATTTGAATTTCATCTGCTTTGGCAACAATCTCAGTTCTTCTTTCATCACCATAGTTTTCTAGAATTTCTCCAAACTCATCACCAATGATTTCTTTAATAAGTTCTTCAGAATTTAAGATTTCTTCTAATCTTGAAATTTCTTTCATTATTGCTTCGTAGTCTGCAACAATTTTGTCTCGTTCTAGACCAGTCAGACGCTGCAATCTCATATCAAGGATTGCTTGAGCTTGGATTTCAGACAAACTATATTGAGCAATTAGCTTTTCTCTGGCCTGTGATGGACCTTCTGACTTTTTAATTAGCTCTACAATTGCATCGATATTTTCGACAGCTGTCTTCAGACCTTCAAGGATATGAGCTCTAGCTTTCGCCTTTTTCAACTCATACATCGTTCTTCTGATAACAACTTCTCTTCTGTGATCAATGAAACACTGAAGCTGCTCTCTGAGGTTCATTACTTTTGGCTGACCATTATGAATGGACAAGAAAATGATTCCAAAAGAAACTTGAAGCTGAGTCATCTTATAAAGCTTGTTTAAGATGATGTTAGCAGGCTCCCCACGCTTAATATCAATTACAATTCTTATACCAAGCTTGTTTGATTCATCTCTAATGTCGCTAATTCCAACAAGGTCTTTATCATTAACAAGTTTAGCTACTTTCTCTATAAGCTTTGCTTTGTTTACCTGGTAAGGAATTTCAGTGATAACGATTCTCTCACGCTCTTGCTTACCATGAACTTCAATATCCGCTTTAGCACGGATTTGGATTACACCTTTTCCAGTATGGTAGGCCGATTTAATTCCCGCAGTACCATGAATTGCACCTGCAGTAGGGAAGTCAGGACCAGGAATTACTTCCATTAGTTCATCTATCGAAGTGGATGGATTTGCTAAAAGAAGCTTTAGACCACTTACGATTTCAGTTAAGTTATGCGGGGGAATGTTAGTGGCCATACCAACAGCAATCCCTGAAGACCCGTTAACTAATAGGTTAGGTATTTTTGTAGGAAGAACTCTCGGCTCTTGCAAAGAATCATCATAGTTAGGTTGCCAATCAACAGTCTCTTTATCGATGTCTCTAAGCATTTCCTCGGCAAGTTTTTTCATCCTTACCTCGGTGTACCTCATCGCTGCAGCATTATCACCATCGATTGATCCAAAGTTACCCTGCCCATCAACAACTGGGTAACGCATAGAAAACTCTTGAGCCAATCTTACGATTGCACCATAAACAGCAGAGTCACCATGTGGGTGATACTTACCAATTACATCACCAACAACTCTAGCTGATTTTAGAAATGGCTTGTTATGATAATTATTTAGCATGTGCATAGCGTATAAAACTCTTCTATGCACTGGCTTTAGACCGTCCTTAACATCCGGCAGGGCACGGCTTACGATTACCGACATTGCGTAATCTAAAAAACACTCTCTCATTTCATCTTGAATTAACAAGGGTGCAATGTTTCCGTGATTGTGATCTGGTGTGTTGTTGTTTTCGTCACTCATATTTTTTTAATTCCTCTTAAAATCTAAACTTAAATATCCAAGTTTCTAACATTCAAAGCGTTGTTTTCCACAAATTCTCTACGCGGTTCAACATTGTCGCCCATAAGAACAGAGAACACTTGGTCAGCATCAATTGTGTCTTCAATCTTAACTTGCATTAAAGTTCTATTTTCTGGATTCATTGTAGTTTCCCACAATTGATCAGGATTCATCTCTCCAAGACCCTTATAGCGTTGGATATATGCACCTTGTTTTGCCAGTGCCACAACGAATTCTGAAAATTGGTGAAGGTTCTCAAATGAGTCATCCTTCTTTTCAGATGTAATCTCAAACTTAGATCCTAAGTAAGATTTAATGCCTTCGAAGTGATTAATAAGATCTTGAAAATCAGCAGAATCAACAAAGTTTGATGTGATTTTAAATTTCTTAGTTCTCAAGGAATTTGTAACAGTAACTCGCAGAATATGTGAGTCATGCTTTGGATCTTCCTCAATATCAAATGAGTATTGTTTCAATGAAGTTGTTTCAAGGGCCTTAAAGTGCTCACTCAACTCAGCTATAATTTTCTCCAACATTTCTCTAGATTTCATTGACTGAATATCAAGCGTTTTTTGCTCAACAAGCTTTCTTAAAAAATCTCTATCGAAATGACGGTCATACGAATTTAAATGTGAGTAATAAGCTTTATACTTATTAAGTAATTTAATTACGTCTTCAATAGGCTCATCTTTACCGTCAATCTTCACGGCCGTATCGTTCAAAGCAACAGAGATTAAATATTTCTCTAGAGCTTTTTCATCTTTAAGGTATCTCTCAGACTTACCCTTTTTATATTTAAATAAAGGTGGC
>JAGSHJ010000151.1 GCA_023954595.1 Bacteriovoracaceae bacterium
CCTTCAGGTTAAAAAAGAACTAAATAGAGAGCACTATAATCTCATAATTGAGAACTCTAAGAACAGAGTAAAGGGCATAGTTCCTACAAGTTTAAATCTCAAACAAGCACTTCATAGGCTAAATATTAAACACTCACATAATAGCTTTGGTAAAATCACAAACATGCTTGGGCATCCCTCTTCTTCAAAAGAAGTTGAAATCTGGAACTATCCGGATCATGTAGGCTTTTGGGAACTTATTAACACTCCTTCTCAAACCCTTAACTACTTTCCTCTTGGAGGGGAAACTATTCTTATAAAATGGATCACAGTGAAAGACATTAGAGAAAATGTTTTCAGAAAAGAGATAGAGATAATTGAACTCAATTCTCCAGTCATCAATCTTCAATGGGCAGATGCAATTAGGTTAGAAGTTCACGATATATCTTTAAATCTTAAAGTAGCTCGTCAGGCACAAGAGAGGATTACGGCCAATCAGACCTATTTCATTTCTAGAAGTAGTAGAGAACGAGACTGGCTAGAAAAAGAAAAAGGAAGGTGCTCAATAAATAGGTATAAGTCTCAATGGGAATCTAAACCTATTAAAGATCCTCTTCTAGCGGTAAAAACTAAAGACTTAGTCATTGGCAAAAGCCATTTAGTTGCAAGTGATAATAGAATTAAAAAGATTGATTTAGGCCTGGTAACCCCTTCTATAGTTATAAAAGAAGGCCATACCAATATTAATTGTAAAAGGGATGCGAAGGTTAGTGCAGGCGGGAGTGTGAGATTTGGGTTAAAGTCAAAACTTCACACTCCTAGATATAGCGGTAGTGCCAAAATTATCAAATACTATTCTTACTAGAGTTTAAGGCCTATTTCATCTCCAAGGTGAACATAGGTCTCTCTACCTTCCTTAGTGTTTTTAATAATATCATCAGAAGGTTTCCAACGGCCTTTCTCCCCCATCAAAATAACAGTAGAGCCACCGAATAAGAAATAACCTTTTTCATCACCACGCTTGAACGGTTTATCTTCAGAGTGAGTCTGCACAATTTTTCCAACACAAACCGCTCCAACTTCCACGTAAGCAAGTTTTCCAAAGTTCTCCGTTTCTATAATAGAAACTCGACGTTCATTGGCCATAAAGATATCTGATTTAAACTTCAAGGCCAGCGGGTTAACAGAATGATACTCACCCTTAATATGATAGTTTGCCAAAGTCTTACCGTTATCAACGTAGTGATATCTGTGGTAATCCACCGGACATAATCTAGCAATCATCAAAGGTCCCCCCTTGAAGTCTTTTGCAAGCTCCGGGTTTCTTAATATTTTTTCTTCATTTAAATACTTACCTTTAACAGGCACAACAGTATCCTCATCCACTGATTCATATCCATAATATCTGGCCTCAGCGCATGCAGGCATTTTGTCGAGATCCGATTGAAACGGTCTCTTTCCTTCAACAAATTTTCTAATAAAGAACTCATTGAAGTTTTTATAAGACATCGTTTGATTGGAAACCTGTCGAGAGCCTGGCTCATAATCTTTAAGGTCAATTGCAAAATTCTTGACGAATTTAGGCACCTTTAGCTGCGTAACCATACTGTTCTGCATAAGCCCATAAGTCTTTGAAATGTATTTATTTGCAAAGAAAGGCGTCAATATTTTCCCTGGAGTGGAGTTGTACAAAAGCTTGACCATAAAATCGCCATAAACTTTTTCGGTTTCCACTTCTCCAGTATATCTATTATAAAATTGAATACTTGCTTGTTCGCTCACCTAGCACCCTTTTGCACCTGTAGAAAATGCGTTATTTTTCCATTAAAATATTACCCTGAATCAAGACAATAGAAAAGGAAACCCTATGAGATTCTTAGTTTATGTTTTGTGTATTGCCAACTTAAGTTCCTGTTTTGCCAAAGACGAAGTTGAACGTCCAATTGTTCCTAAGACTGAAACACCTTCAAAAGTAATCAAAGAAATGAGTGATCTACTTGATGCTGAAAAGCGGATCATAAATGTCTATCACTCCGTGGTTGGATCAGTTGTAAACGTTTCTAACATCAGAGTCTCTGATAATTTCTTCTACGGTAAGGTTGAGGTACCCCAAGGTTCGGGATCTGGTTTTATCTGGAATGATCAAGGCCATATTGTTACTAACTTTCACGTCGTCCAAGGTGGAGATAATTTTGTTGTGACTTTCCACGATGACTCTAAACAATACAAGGCCGAAGTTGTAGGCGTTGCTCCTAAAAAAGATATTGCGGTTTTAAAGCTCAAAGAGATGCCTAAAGTTCTAAAGCCTGTAAGTATTGGTTCTTCAAAAGATCTACTTGTTGGACAGTCTGCTCTCGCCCTTGGAAATCCCTTTGGTCTTGACCACTCTATTTCAAAAGGGATTATTTCAGCTCTTGGCCGAAAGATTCAAGGAGTGGGTGGTGTAAAAATTCACGACATGATTCAAACCGATGCCGCGATTAATCAAGGTAACTCCGGTGGGCCTCTTCTTAACTCTAAAGGTGAGTTGATTGGAATGAACACTATGATCTTCTCTACATCAGGTTCAAGCTCAGGGCTTGGGTTTGCAGTGCCAGTGGATACGATCAAGCGTTTTGTGCCACAACTAATTAAGCACGGTAAAGTGATTAGGCCAGGACTTGGTATCGGAATACTGGAAGATACGATTGCTGAGAGATATATCGGTGACAAGGGTGCAGCGATCTCTTTTGTCGACCCCGACGGTGCGGCCGCAAAGGCAGGACTTCGTGGAATGATGAGAGACAACTATGGACGTATCTACATTGGAGATGTGATCACTCAGGTTGGAGATCAAAAGGTTAAAGGTCTTGATGATATCTACCATGCTCTTGATCAGCATAAAATTGGAGACACCATCAAGGTCAAATTCCTAAGAGAAGGTAAACAAAAAACTACAGAAGTAACCCTACAGGCCTTGTAAATTACTCAAGGCCTTCTTTAAAGTTTCATCCTCTTTGGCATAGCAAATTCTTAAATACTTTTTTCCTTCTTCAGAGTTTAAATAAAACGCTGAAGGAGGAATCGTTGCAACCTTGTTTTCCACGATCAGCTTTTCACAAAAACCTATATCATCCAATTCGGTCTTCTGACTTATAGGAAGCATAATAAAGTATGTCCCTTTTGGAGTTGGAAGTTCAAACCCCAACTCTTCTAATCCCTGCATAAATAGATCTCGCTTTGATTGATAGCAAGATCGAAACTCCACAAGGTAGCTCTTTATCTCTTTTAAACCTTGGGCCACGGCAAATTGCAGTGGTGTCGCTATTGAGAATGTTATGTACTGGTGAACCTTTCTTATTCGATCAATCACGTCATCACTTGCACAACACCAGCCAACCTTCCAGCCAGTTAAACCAAATGTTTTTCCTGCACTTGAGATAGTAATTGTCCTATCCTTCATGCCTTCCAAAGATGCAAAAGGAATATGCTTCACATCGTCATAAACCAAGTGCTCATAGACTTCATCACTTAGAACAAAGCAATCATGCTTTGTTGCAGGCCTGGCCACCATCTCCAACTCTTGTGTCGAAAATACCTTACCAGTGGGATTATGAGGGCTATTAATGATCACAAGCTTAGTCTGGTGAGAGAAAGCATTTTCTAATTCTTGCTTATCAAAAGTAAAGTTTGGACCCTTAAGAGTGACTGGAACAGCTTTAGCACCAGCTAGCTTTATACTAGAGACATATGAATCATAGACTGGCTCAAAAACCACAACTTCGTCGCCTGGGTTAATTAGCGCTTGAATGGTCGCGTAAATTCCCTCTGTTGCGCCGTTAACTATCGTGATTTCGCTATCCGCGTTATAGGATAGGTCATAAAAGTCCTTATACAAATCAGCGAGGGATGACCTAAGCTCTTTCACTCCAGCAAACGGAGCATATTGGTTTGCACCTTTATTAATGAAGTCACAGGCACTTTTTTTAATAAATTCAGGTCCATCGAAGTCTGGAAAGCCCTGGGAGAGGTTAATTGCTTGATACTGAGCAGCTTTTTGGCTCATTACTGCAAAGATAGAGTCTTCAAACCCTTCGGTTCTGTTGGCAAAAGAGCGCATATAGGCCTCGCGTCAAATTGTGAATTAAGAATATACAATATTGTTAGGAAAAAATATAATAGAGTTTAAACGATGTAAAACAGAAGGTTTCATGGCCCTATTGTCAGATCAACTAAGAAGTCATTTACAATCCATGGTCTCCTCTCCTATCGAGCGTTGGGAAGACCTTGAACAGATAACAAAGATAAAGAACCTGCGCAAAGGTGAGCACTTTTTTCAACACTTCGACAATTGCGATGAAGTGGCGATTGTAAGCTCAGGCCTTTTCCGATTCTATTTAATTGACCAAGAGGGTGAAGAGAAGACCTATTCCTTCATTCAAGAAAAAGGCTTCATCATAGACTTTTTCCTTACTTGGGAGAATTCCCCTTCAATGGTTTCATGCCAAGCAATTGAAGACAGCACAATCTACACCATCAAGTACAGCGCCCTAGTTGAATTGATGGAAAAAGAGAGTGTGTGGAATGATATTTATCGGGAAATTCTACGCAGGGCCTATATGAGTAAAACAAAAAGAGAGATTGAATTCGTTCTTCATAACGCCAAAGAAAGACTAAAGCGTTGCATGAATTCAAAGCACCTTGATGTATCAAGAGTTCCTAAAACTTACTTAGCAAGTTATCTAGGGATTGCGCCTCCTTCACTTTCACGTCTGTTAAGAGACATGAAAGAGAAAGAAGCTTAATACTTTAATTTTACTTTCTTTGATGTGGATCCATTGCATCTCTAATTCCCTCACCTACAAGTGAGAAGAATGTTAACGCGCTGAAAAGAGCAAGAGATGGAAACAGTGCTAACCACCAACCAATGGTGAAGTTATTCTGTGCTTGCGCAAGTAACTCTCCCCAACTTGGTGTTGGTGGAGTAAGCCCAAAGCCTAGATAGTCTAATGCTGCCAATGCACTGATATTTGCAACAATTGCAAACGGTGAAAACGTAATAATAGGTGCAAGTGAGTTTGGAAGAATATGTTTAAAAAAGATTCTTCTATGACCTGCACCAATACTTCTTGCAGCTTCAATATATTCTTTTTTTCTATTCTTTAAAAATTCAGCTCTCATATAGTAGCTAATAGGAATCCAGCCAAACAAAGAATATATCACGATCAACAACGCCAAACTTGGCTGAAAAACGGCGATCAAGATAATGAGAAGAAATAACTGAGGTACAGTTGATAGAACTTCCGTAATCCTTTGCATATACAGGTCCATCTTTCCGCCCATATAACCTTGAAGACTTCCAAGTAGAACACCTACAATAAAAGTAATGATCCATACAAAAATGGCGAAAGCGATACTATATCGAAAACCGTACAGAAGCCTTGTAAAGACGTCCCTTCCTCGATCATCGGTGCCCATAAGATTGTCAGAACTAGGAGGAGCAGGATATTCATCAACCTCTTTATTTGATTGATATGGATCCCATCTCACCACAGGCCATAGGGCCCAGTCATTTTCGGATAACTCCAGTTTTTTATAGTCCACAAAAAGGCTGTCTTTAATACCAAACTCTTTTGCCGAATATTGTTTAAAAATAGGAAAGTACATTTCGCTATTATAACTAAGTGCGATTGGTTTGGAGTTTGCCCAAAACTCGGCAGTAAAGCTAAAGAAGCAGCTAAAAAAGATTAGCCACAAAGAGATCCAGGCCGCTTTCTTTCTCTTGAAAGTTTGCCACTTTTTAAGAGTTTGTTCATTTTTTATATATTTCTCAATCATTGGAAATCTATCCTTGGATCTACGAGGACATAGGCCACGTCACTAATAATATTACCTATTAACATCAATAGCGCCTGAATAAACACAAGCCCCATAATGACATTATAATCTCTAGATAAAATAGAGTTAAAACTCAATAGTCCGATTCCATCAAGCTGGAAGATCTTCTCTAAAATTAGAGAGCCCGCGAAAAAGATGGATAGAAATCCACCAATCCCAGTGACAATTGGTATCAATGCATTTCTCAAAGCATGCTTTAAGTATACAGTCTTCTCACCAAGGCCTTTAGCACGGGCAGTACGAATATAGTCTTTTTTAACTTCTTCCATTAAAGAGTTTTTCATCAATAGAGTGAGTTGAGTATAAGAGCCAATAGTGTAACAAATTAGAGGTAGAACAAAGTGATACACTCTATCCAGAATTCTCTCACCAGTAGTCATCTCATCGTAGAAATCAGAATATAGACCACCTATTGGGAAAATATCTAGAAAGCTTCCACCTGCAAAAAAGACAATTAGAACAATCGCAAGCATGAAGCTTGGAATTGAATAAGCGACAAAGAGAATAAAACTTGATGCTGTGTCCATCTTTGAGCCGTGCTTTACGGCCTTCCAAACACCTAAAGGAATGGAGACTAGATAACTTAAAAATAAGGATAACACCCCGAACTGAAGAGATACTGGAAACTTCGACATAACGACATCGATGACGGGTTCCTCGTATGTAAATGAGTCGCCAAAATCAAGCTTTGCTAGATTTTTAAGCCATATCCAGTAACGAACGTGCACAGGCTTATCAAAGCCATATTGCTTTTTCAAAGCATCTAGAACTTCTTTAGAAACTGTTGCCGTTCCTTGTTGGGATGCTGCCCCCTCAGCTGCATCAGCGGAGCCAGCAAAGCGAAGCTGTTGAATTTTTTGCTCAATTGGAGAACCTGGTGCCAGGTTTACAACTCCAAACACAACAATGGTAATTCCCAAAAGTGTGGGTACCAATAAGACTAATCTTCTAAGGATGTACTTTAACATTTAAACCTACTCTTCTAATTTCTTTTTGGATTCAAAGTCCCAAAACGAAGTCCCTACTCCATAGTTGTAGGTATCTTTTTCTTTTTTAATTCTATCGGTATTGGCATACATAGTTGAATCTTTATAAGTAAACCAAACGTATGGTACATCTTGGGCGATAATTTTTTCGGCCTTTCGAAGAACTTTAATCCTCTCGGCACGATCGTGAATAAGTCTCGCCTTGTCAGTCAGTCTATCTACTTCAGGGTTTGAGTAGCTAATAAAGTTGGACCCGCCCTCAATTGAATCAGTATGCCAAATTTGTTTTGGATCCCA
>JAGSHJ010000087.1 GCA_023954595.1 Bacteriovoracaceae bacterium
GGTAGATGCCACCGGTCATTCCATTTCCACCTAGACTACCGTTGATCCCTATTTGAAGACCGCCACTCATACCAGGGTACATACCACCATTCATGCCATACATACCGCCATTCATGCCAGGGTACATACCACCATTCATGCCATACATCCCGCTGTTCATACCCGGGTACATTCCGGCATTAATGCCAAACTGTAGACCACTTCCGTATCCGTTGTTACCAAACACACTTCCATAAGGATTTTGCATTCCGTAAGGGCCATACATTCCACCCATAAAGCCTGGAGAATAACCTGCAGAGTACCAAGGGTTTCCAAATCCACCCATACCGTTGCCCATCAGACCCATGCCGCCGGCATAAGCACTAAGCTGATATCCCTCACATCCAGGAGGTACAACCTCTCTATCTGGAAGACCATTAGTAGTGATATGGCTGTAAGTATCTTGAACATAATTTGTTTGCATTAAACGACAGTTTTCAAAGCCTGAAGTTGCAGCTCCGGCCCATGCCTGGTTAGCATTTAAGTAGGCCTTAGATTGTGCTTTAACTCCTAAATACCCCATTACTGGAGGAAGAACAGCTCCTGCGACCTCTGCGATCCCACTTAGAACTCCATAAGTTCCACCTCTATAAGAGCCACTCATACAGTCAACACAGTTATAACCATCGCCGTAAGTAGATACGATTATGTTTGCATCGTTACCTATACAGGCCTCTAGAGACTCATGGTAAGAGCATCTAAAGCTAACTCCACCCTCACTGTGAATATAAGTTCCACTACCGTTACTGTTGCCATTTCCATTACCATTTCCGTTACCGCCAATACCGAAGCCTGGTAGTTGTACCCAAACTCCACCGTCTAGCTTACAACGACTTCGATCAGCGCCACAGATTCTATTAAACTCATCTAGATCAACCCATCCAAAGCCTTTAACTTCGAACTGTTTACCAGTCGCATCTCTTAGAACCTGATCAGAATCTCTTCTGTCATAACAGTGAGTTTTCCATCCACCGATAAAAGCTCCGCTTCCCTCAGGAAATGCGGCCTGTACTTGAGCGACAGTTGCTTGATCAGCATTTTCACTCAATGCACACTTCACGGCGTGACATTCTCTTCTCTCACCATCTGGATCGTCGATTGCCTGTATCTCGTAATCGCCGCCTAGAGTTCGACACTTACCAATTAAGTTATCGATCATCTCTTGACCGGCCATTGCCGAATGAGACATAAAAAGTAACAACAGCAGTTGAATTCCCTTAACCATAAATACTCACCTGTAGAGTTAATTAATCTATTTCTAACTCGTTAAACAAAACTCTTTGAGTTGGGAAAAATTTCCCTTTCACTATCTTGTCGGAAAGTTGGCCAAAATACTTAACGTTTTTAAACCTTTGAAATTACTCTGATAAAGGAAGTAGATCGAACCTATTTATAGATAATTGCATAATATGCGTCTGCTAGCGGACATGCGAGGACTGAGAGTTTTATAGTGAAATGAAAAGATTATTTAGGAATGAAAGAGATATATTTTGCCCTGGAGTTCAGACCAGGGCAAATTTGAGTTTTTTTTAGTAGTCTTTGTGACCAGACTTAGGATTGAACTTTCTGATTGCTGCAACCAAAAATTCAATTAGCTCATCATCAGAGCTATATACTTCTTCAACTGTATCGCTAGTAAGAAGGAAGTCCTTAACTCTTTTAGCAATATTGTGAAGAGACTCTACCATGTAAAGTCCGCCGATGTTTTCACCTTGAAAAGACTTGATGATTTCTTTTCTAGCGTGGTTAAACATTTCTGTTTCAGTAATATCTTCTGGAACTTCTTCAAGTCCAAATTTTTCTTCTACTTCTTCAATAGCTTGGTCGCGAATATCTTCGTCAGTAGAAAAACTCACGCCCAATTCAGTGGCCATAGCGTCGATCAAATCGCTTCTCTTGTCAGCTTCATACTCTATCAGGTCATCTTGCTTAAGGTGATTGATAGTATGAGTCGCTAAAGCTGCCAGCGTAGTAAAATCAGTGCGCATAAAAAGTATCCTTTTTAAATTATATTCGTTTCCAGTCTACATCAATAAAAAGCAATACTACAACAATATTTGACCTTTTTCTTTATAAATCTGGCTATTTGCCAAAGCGCTTTTTAATTTTTTTCAAGCTATTCAACACAACGCTTCTTTCTCCGACAGCAAATAAAAGCCCTCCATAGACAATAAAAATAATTGAAAAAGAGAAGAGTAAGTAGCCACACTTTCCGTAAAAGTTTAGCTCGTAATAAGGAACATAAGGCTTAACAAGCCAAGTCAAAGCAGCAGTAACACCAGTGACGAGAAAGATCTTAAAAAGTCTTAAGTTAAGAAAACCTGTAATGCCCATATCTAAATCTTTTCTCATGATCCATGTCTGAGCGGAGGAATTAAAAAGCATTGAAAACGTTGTGCCCAACGCTAAGACTTCAAATCCATAGATAGGCACAAGGCTTATGCAAAAAACGATATTGAAAGCGATCGAGAGAATCGAGCAATATACAGGAATCTTTTGTCTATCAATTGTATAAAAGGCCGGAACTAAAATCTTATAAATACCATAAAATGGAAGACCGCATGCGTACCAAACTAGTGCTTTGGAAGTCATTAGCGTTGAAGTTTCATCAAAGGCACCTCTTTCAAAGATGAGATGCACAATCTCTTGCGCAAACAATATAGAAATAACCATCGCAGGTAGAATGATCATCCAACTTGTAAGATAGCTACTCTTTAAAAGTTCCCTTGCCTCATCTCGACGATTGGCCTTCCAAGCATTTGAGAAATGAACTAAATTAGCGTTACCAATAGATACGCTTAATATTCCAACGGGTAGCTGAAACAACCTAAAGGCAAAGCTTAACCAACTCACGGCCCCTACAACTGTGCCGGTGGCCAATATAGTATTCACAATTAAATTAACCTGAGTTGCCGCAAAACCAATTAATCCAGGACCTAAAAGCTTAACCACTTTCTTGGTTTTAGGGTGAACTCCCCCCTTGGGAAGGGTTGGACCAAAACCTTTTTTAAGTATGAGTGGAACCTGAATTAATGCCTGCACGAGTCCACCAATAAAAACACCAGCACCTAGGGCATAAATTGTAGGATAGCCATATGAACTCATCACACTTGGTAGAGCAATCATACAAATAATCATTGTCACATTAAAAAATGCAGGAGCGAGTGCGGGTATGAAAAAGACCTTTAAAGAATTAAGCGCACCCATAAAAAGTGCTGCAATGGATACAAAAGTCAGAAATGGGGCCATCATTCTTGTAAGCCCAACTGTCACTTCAAACTTCTCGCTATCGCCAACAAAACCAGGAGCGAAGACAGATATAATCTCAGGTGCAAAAATAATAATTAGAGTTGATATAGCAAGTGTTGTAGCTGTTAGTACAATTAGCAATGACCACAGTAGTTTCCTTGCACTCTCCCTACTCTGCTCCTTAGCTTCAATGAAAGTTGGAACAAAGGCAGCTGAAAAGGCCCCTTCAGCGAATAGATCTCTTAGGAGGTTAGGAATTCTAAAGGCCACATAGAAAGCATCTGTCATGGAGCTTGCTCCAAACATGAATGCCAAAACTTGTTCTCTGACGAGTCCAAAAATTCTGCTGCAGAAAGTGGCTATCGCCATTTTTAACGAGGAAAGTAATACCGCTTTGGAGTTTGCCAATGTTTGCCTTTTTTCAAAAATGTTAAAACAAAGCCAAACGCCTGTAAATAATATTAACAGCTTAAAGCGCCCCCAAGGCGCGCGCAAGTGCTGTGTTCATTACAAGCGGAAAAAACTTATCACGCAAGGCGAATAGCAAAACGCCCCAAACAACGTCACAGAGCGTACATGAGCAATTACATGCATTTACAATTTAACGCGCACACGCCAAGTGCGCTTTGACTCTGGCTTTCTAACATTTACTCTAATTCGCGCAAGAAATTGTAAACCTAAAACGCGTGCTACAGGCGCTTTAGAAGGATATGCTTTCTTTGGGCAGGAAGCCGAACAGTTGGGGCCCGCTAGTCCATGGAAGGAAATAGGCCCAACTAACACACGAATAGCAGGAAGCTAAATCACACACACCTTTGGGATAGGAAAGCCCAAGACGAGAGACCAAGGAGGTTCGCAATGTTTTTAGCAGTCGCCGTGGAGACACACAAACATCCTTCCAAAAAATTAGACTACAAAGTTTGGTACCTAGAAATAGGCCCAAACGGAAAGGTACGTGGCGTAGGCGTCAAGACCAGAGAAGAACTGGTTCAAAGCGTCTTTGAAAACTACCGCAAAGTAGGAAAAACTCATTGGAGGTGCTTTCAAAAAGACAGAGAAGCATCTACCCCAATTGAGATCTATGACTTCATCGCTATGAACTCACTTGATAATACACACTTTGGTAATTTACCAACACTATGCGAATTTCAAACAACTTTGGACGCATTAAAGGCTAACCTTGAGCTACGTTCTATAGCTTAATGCCAACTCTGCTTTTTTCTCACCAAGAATGAAGATCAGAAACTAGGCCCGTGAATTCGGGCCTGCCTTATTTTGGGTATTTCTATCATTCTAACCTAAGCCAACGCTTTTTGGCCAAGCTTTTCAAGTCATTAAAAATAAAGGATTTTTCAAACATTTCTTTGTTGCTTTCTCTCCTTATCGCTATATCATTTTACTGTTTGCAAATTAATCCCGCCAAACCATTAAGGAGATATTTATGTCAAAACCATTTATCGTAGTATGCGACGGAATGGACAAATCCGTTTTTGAAGATTTAAAAGCACAAGATGGCCTTGAAGTTCATCCAAAGGCAAAGCTTACTCAAGAAGAGATTAAAGAGCTTCTTCCTAAAATCAACGGCCTCGTCATTAGATCGGCCACAAAACCAAATAAAGAATTTATCGATCAGGCGCCTAATCTTAAATACATCATTAGAGCCGGAGAAGGCACTGACAATATTGATAAAGCTTACTGCCAAGAAAAAGGTATCAAAGTTTCCAACACTCCGGGTGCGAACAATAACTCTGCAGCAGAGCACGCCATGGCATTGATTATGACAGTATTGAGAAAGACTGCACAGGCCAACTCATCAATGAAAAGTGGAAAATGGGAGAAGTCTCAATTCACAGGTAATGAGCTATGGAAAAAAACAGTAGGTATAATGGGCTTTGGCAGAATTGGTCAAATCCTATGCAAGAGACTTCAAGGCTTTGAACCAAATGTTTTATTTTTTGATCCAGGCGTGAAAGAAAGTCCATTTCCTTATGCGAAGAAAGTAGAAACTCTTGAAGAGCTATTTTCTCAATCAGATATAGTCTCAATTCACACACCTCTTCTTGAGGCGACAAAAGGTGTAGTTAATTCAGAACTAATGTCAAAGATGAAACCCGATGCAATTCTTGTAAATGCGGCAAGAGGAAAGATTGTTAACGAGGACGATCTTTATACAACTCTTAAAGAGGGAAAAATCAAAGGCGCAGGCTTTGATGTATTTGCAAATGAGCCTCTTGAAGAAAATAGTAAACTGACCGAACTAGAAAATATCGTATTAACACCACACTTAGGTGGAAGTACTGAAGAAGCACAATTTCGTGTAGGCGAAATGGCAGCTGCCCAAATGGTTGATTTTTTTGTAAATGACAAACTTCACAATGAAGTAAAGGCTTAATTATGAAATCTCTGGCGATAATTGGAGCTCAATGGGGCGATGAAGGTAAAGGCAAGATTACAGACCTACTTGGTGAAAAAGCGGACTTTGTTGTCCGCTATCAAGGTGGAAATAATGCAGGTCACACCATCATCGTTGGAGAGGACAAAATTGTCCTCCACCAACTTCCATCGGGAATCCTTCGCCAGAGTTGTACTTCAGTCATAGCCCACGGTGTGGTTTTTGAACCAGTGGCCTTTTTGGAAGAGCTTGCAAAGGTAGAAAAGAAAGTTTCTGTCTCGCCTGAGCGACTTAAAATTTCTTTGAACGCCACGGTCATTACCACCTATCACAAGATTCTTGATGCCGCTCGAGAAGGAGCAAGCCAGAATAAGATAGGAACCACCGGCAAAGGAATTGGGCCGGCATACGAGGATAAAACCTCAAGAAGAGCAGTTAAAGTTCAAGACCTTCTAGATATGAATCAATTAAAAAGAAAACTTCAAATCTCTATGGAGGAGAAAAGTTATCTTTTTAAAGAAGTTTATAAATGCGAAGTGCCTTCGATAGAAGAAGAGGCACAAAAGCTATTTGAACTTGGCAAGAAGTTGGCCCCATTCATAACTGATACTTTTGGACTTTTAGATCAAGCATTCCAAGACAATAAGAAAGTACTCTTTGAAGGAGCTCAAGGAATACTACTTGATATCGACTATGGCTCCTATCCATATGTGACCTCTTCAAGCACTAGTGCAGCAGGAGTTTTCACAGGTGCAGGGATCCCTTCAGGAGTACTTGAAGAAAAGCTTGGTATAGCCAAGGCCTACACAACAAGAGTTGGCGAAGGTCCAATGCCTACAGAGATTACAGAGCCAATTGGCGATGAAATCCAAAAGATTGGGCACGAGTTCGGAGCAACTACAGGTAGAAGACGAAGGTGTGGATGGCTTGATTTACCATCATTAAAGTATGCAGTTAAAGCTAGCTCGCTTACATCTTTGGCACTTACCAAGGTTGATGTTTTAAGCGGGCTGGATGAGTTAAAAGTTTGTTATGCTTATAAAGTGGATGGAAAAACTTACGATTGTGCATTTCCTGGCCTTGACCTAGAGAAGGCCCAACCGTTGTACAAAGATTTAAGTCCATTTAAAGATGACTTCAAAAATGAAAGTTATAGTCGTGAATTAACAGACTATATTGAGCTTATCGAAAAGGCCGTCTCCATTCCTGTAGGGATTGTGGCGTTTGGACCCGAAAGAAGCCAAATTCATTTTAGAAAAGAATACTTTCAATAGAGTTAAAGGCCTATAACCCTTTCAACAGGACAGGCCAATACTCTCATTTTATCTTGCACCTTAAGCCTGTATATCAATTTATCGAACTCAGTTTCGGCTTGACTAGCCTCTTCTTGGCAGTAAAAAGATAACTCACACTTCTCTAGTTCATCTTCATTCTCATAGAGCTTACTTAGAACAAGAGTTGTATTGGTATTTTTATTTAGTGGATCAAAAGTCATTGACCTCGCCACAATACTTTCAAAATCCCTTTGAGAGCTTTCAGAGAACAATTCAAAGTAAACCCCCAGCCTATCTTCGTACAAGCTATCATGGAGCTTCTGAGCTATAAATTCAGCGATTTTTTTACTAATCAATGCTCTTAGTGCCTTAGGTTTTAAGAATAAGTTGCCACCGAGAATTAATACGTATCTGTCAGAGTACTTAAATAATCTACATAGCTTTTCAGTTGGATGTTTTTCGCATAAATCTTTTGCTCTTATAAAGGAAGTTTTCAAGCTCGAGAGCCCAATGCTAGAAGATGTCTCAGGTAGAATCGCAGATAATAAACTTTTAAGCTTAAAATCACTGACCTCATCTTTTAAGGCCTCACGAAATGAGTTTTTAACATCTTCAATTTCTTCTTCCGCACGGGAGTGGGCCTTGTCTGTTTCAGGACTCTGCATCTGTAAGTTAATTAAATCCTCACAGTTAGATAAGAAATATGAATCAGCACCTACAGATTTAAAGTCTGAACAGTTTTTAATTTTGTTGTTTTTCAATAGATTCTTATAGCCGTAAAACCAGCAGTTTCGTCCCCAGGAAAAATCTGGAATAAGAACCCCATCATCACCTTTTATAAAGTTCTGGCAAATAAGGTTACGTAGTTCGGCCTTCTTACTGGCAGTTTTAAACGCTATATTCTTGGCCAATCTGAAGTCTTTATAAAAGTCCTCTGTTGAATCACATAGAGTATCAACTCTTTCTATACAAGAGTCATGGGCCAATGCCATTAGCGGAATGAAGAATAGAACAGTGATTAGCTTCATGCCTCTTATTTTGCAAAGGCAAGGCCAAAAAAGTTATGTAATTATAGGAGGTTAGGAAGGTGTAAGTGTTAGTTTTTTATAACCTGCCTAAACATTAGACAATTCCAATGAAAAGACAGGAGCTATTTAAGATCTCCAAAGAGTTTATCACCAACTCTTTGATTGAATTCAACTTCTCTTATTTGATTTTGAAGATTGATATCGCTTTTAACAGCAACTCTAATGTAGTTAGAAGTATAGCCTTCATAGTAGCCGTCTTTCTCTCGCTCAAACAATACACTTCCAGATTGGCCAACCAACTTCTCAGCGAAGGCCATTCTCTTCTCTTCACCTAGATTGATGAGTGTTTTTACGCGATCTTTTTTAACGCCGGCCTGTATTTGGTCTTCCATTTTAGCAGCACTGGTATTCTTTCTTTTAGAGAATGGAAAAACATGAAAGTGTGTAATTGGAAGCTCTTTTAAGAGATTGTAAGTTTGCATAAAGAGTTCTTCACTCTCACCAGGATAACCAACAATAACGTCTGCTCCAATTGAACAGTCAGGAAAGTACTCTTTGACCATAGAAATAGTCTTTCTATAGAAGTTCACATCATACTTTCTTCTCATAGATGTTAGAATTGTATCTGAACCACTTTGAAGTGGTATATGGAAATGATCTTGGTATTTATCACTAGTCTTAAGAACTTCCAGTAACTCGCGAGTAATAGTATTTGGCTCAACAGAGGACATTCTTAATCGCTCTAGACCTTCAACCTTAACAACTCCGGCCAACAAATCTTCTAGACGCTCTCCAGAAGTTGATTCATATTCACCGATATTTACACCAGTAAGAACTACTTCTTTAAAGCCATCTGCAACAAGCTTCTTAGCTTCTTCAACAGCATTAGCTACAGTAATTGTTCTAGAGCGTCCCCTAGCGAAAGGGATGATGCAATAAGAACAAACGTAATTACAACCATCTTGTATCTTTAGAAAGGCACGAGTGTGGGAGTCTGCTTTGGTAGTAGTCGCCCCCCAGAACTCATTGGTCTTATCAATTTTGACCTGAGTTTCTTCTTCGTCCTGTAGGTAGTCAAAGACCTTGTACTTTTCATTGGTCCCAAGAATGAGATCAACACCTTGCATCTTCTTTATCTTCTCAGCTTCCATCTGAGCATAACAACCAGCAACAACAACCTTCCCCTCAGGACTGTTCTTCTGTGCCTTACGTATCAAGTTTCTACAACTCGAGTCGGCACCATCTGTAACAGTACATGTGTTTAAGAAGGTAACGTCACTGTTTTCGCCAAAGGGCACGACTTTATATCCCTTCTCCACGAAAGTTTGAGCTATTTGACCAGTTTCAGACATATTTAGTCTGCAACCTAATGTATGGAAAGATACTGTTTTTTTCATATTAAAGACTCTTAACTAGACGCGCACTGTAAATGATTTCTAGTTAAAAGACAATCGGCTGAAGCTGCCCATAAAAAAATTATAATTATTTTAAGTTTTTTGTTTTTTATCATTGACTTTTTCCTTAAGGAACTTTAAATTCAGTACACGTTTTTAAGAGGTCTGGTCTCGTAGCTCAGTTGGTTAGAGCATCTCCCTTTTAAGGAGAGGGTCCTGTGTTCGAGTCACA
>JAGSHJ010000109.1 GCA_023954595.1 Bacteriovoracaceae bacterium
TCTTTGCTGGAGTTTGCAAAATTCCTATATGGAAGCTTCTCGTAGGTACAGTTATTGGTTTTCTTCCAGGTGTAACTCTTCTAACGCTATTAGGGCGTGAAATTAAAAAGATGTTTGAAGAGCCAGGCATACAAACTGCAATAGGATTAGCTGGAGTGGTCGCACTTCTGATAATCGCCTACAAAGTAGGTAAAAGAGTTCAAAGCAAACTTGAAAGGCAAGCACATGAAAACAATTAAATACAAACCTCATCCATGGCATGGAATTAAACCATGGTCAGATAAAGAAAATAACATCCTGAACGTTTATATCGAGATGGTTCCGGATGACACAGTTAAGTATGAACTTGATAAAGATACAGGCTATCTAAGAGTGGATAGACCTCAGAAGTACTCCAATATAATTCCTGCTCTTTATGGACTTGTACCCAGAACCTATTGCGATAAAGAAGTTGCAAGCTTTAGCCAGAAGGCAACCGGTAGAGTTGGCCTTGAAGGTGACAAAGATCCATTAGATATCTGTGTTCTGACGGAGAAAAATGTCAGGCATGGAAATCTTTTGTTAGAAGCAATTCCTATTGGAGGCTTCCGGATGATAGATAAAGGTGAGGTTGATGACAAAATCATTGCTGTATTAAAAAATGATGCCGTCTATGGAAGCATAACAGATGTTGATCAATGCCCAGAGGGAATCATTAATAGGCTTAGGCACTACTTTTTAACCTATAAGCAAATCCCTAGAGTAGGAGATACACCCATTGCTGAAATTACTCACCTGTATGGTGCTAGTGAAGCATTAAAGGTTATTGCCCTTTCAGAAAAAGACTATGGAGAGGAATTTGATTAAAAAGACCTCGCTGTTAAGCGAGGCCATCACAAATTAATACTCTTCTTCTACAGCACCTTCATCTTCGAGAAGTGCTTCATCTTCAAAGATCTCTTCATCTTGCATCTGTTGCTCTTCTTCTAAGATGGTGTCATCTTCAATAAGTTGATCATCCTCTTGAAAGATGTCCTCTTGCTCTTGGATACCTAGGCCGTCATCTTCAACTCCTCGCTCGTTATCACAAGATGCCATTCCAAACATTCCTAATAGGGCCAACAACCAAATTATATTTCTTTTCATCTTCAACTCCTTTTGAAAAATAAGTTAAAGGCTTTTTATCGCCTAAAGCTCGGTGATTGCTGCAGTAGAGATAAGCAAGTTAACTGCCAATGTTGGGATTAAAAAATTAAGGGCACAGCTTGTGCATTAAATATCCACCAAGGAGCAGGCCATGAGTAGTAGTCGTAAACAATCTTCTATCTGGGAACAAGAAGCTGATCATTCTAAAATCAAAAATTATTTTCCAGAACTTTCAACTGACACGAATTGCGAAGTGTGCATCATTGGTGCAGGTATTACAGGCCTAACGCTGGCGTACCTTCTGGCCAGTGAGGGCAAAGATGTTGTTGTTCTTGAGGGGGACCATATTGGTGCTGGAGCGACTGGAGCAACATCAGCACATCTTGATCCATTAACAGACACAAGGCCTAGTGATCTTCTTGAAAGATTTGGACTTGAACAAGCAGGCAATATTTTAGATTCAAATTTTAAGGCGATGAAGCTCATTGAAGAAATTTCAAGAATTTACGCACTTGATTGTGAGTTTAAAAAAATTCCAGGAACATTTTTAGCAGGTACTGATGAAGAGCAATTGTTGCTTGAAGAGGAGTTTGAAGCGTCTAAAAAACTCAAACTCAATCCTCGATTTGAACAGCATTCAAATATTCCGTTTGGTCAAAAGGCAAAGCTAAGCTTTGATCTTCATGCACGCTTTCAACCTGTGAAGTATTTATTTTCACTGGCAAAAGCAGCAAGGCAGAAAGGGGCACGAATCTTCCACGGTGCTCGAGTAGATAATATTAAAGACTCAACGGCATTTTTAAAGGGACGCCAAGCAAAAGCTAAGACATTTGTTATGGCTACACATATGCCTTTCGGGTTGCATCCTATAATTCAAAGTAGGGTATATCCATTTCGATCATATCTTATTACAGCGAAGCTTAAGTCTGACTTCCCAGACGAATTGTTCTGGGACTTAAATAATCCATATCATTATATGAGAAGACTAAGTGACTCTAAACCAAATGTTGTACTACTCGGTGGTGCAGACCATAGAACCGGCGAGAAAGTTAATACAATGCAATCTTACGTGCAGTTGCAACGCTACGCTAGCAAACACCTTGATGTCGAGTCATTTGAATCAATGTGGTCGGCACAATTTTATCTGTCAGCTGATGGTCTTCCTCTGATTGGCAAGGCCTCACCTTTTGACGATGTGTATTTTGCCACAGGTTTTGAAGGAAATGGACTCACCTTTGGAACCGTTGCCGCCCAACTAATAGCAGATCAAATCTTTGAGCGTGACAATCCTGCGGCCAAAATTTACTCACCAAATCGTCTAAATCTAACCTCTTCAGGTAAGCGCTTTATTATGGAGAACTTTACGACGGCCAAAGACTTCCTTATGGACCGTATTGATAAGAATGAGCAATCTCCTGAGTCGCTTGAGCTAGGTGAGGGAAAAGTTCTAACTTATAAAGGAGAGCAGCTAGCTTGTTATAGAGACGAAAGCGGTAAGCTCCACGCATTGAGCCCTGTGTGTCCACATGCTAAGTGTCATGTTCGCTTTAATAACTCAGAGAGCTCTTGGGACTGTCCGTGCCATGGGGGACGATTCAGTGCCACAGGAGAGTTGCTGCAAGGGCCACCAACGCAAGATTTAAAGAAAAGAGATGATTTATTAGAGGAGATAGAACGGGAGGACAGGCCTCCCGCTTAAATTATTTAGCTTGGCTAATTTTGATTTTCTTCATTCTACCTTCACCAAGAGATTCAGAGATAAATCCTGAGTCTTCTAGGCTTTTGTGAATGATTCTTCTCTCTGCTGGATTTAGAGAGCGCTTAAGTACAACAGGTCTTCTTGTTTGCTTAATTCTTGTTTTAGTTTTCTCAACCAATTGAATCAAGTCGTCTTCTTGTTGCTTATCATCTTTTTGCTGCTCAACTGTCGCTTGAATACGAATGTTTTTAGCAGATCTTAGTTTGTCTTGCAGGAACACCTGAGTAAGTGTTTCAAAAGATCTAAGAAGTT
Organism: Bacteriovoracaceae bacterium; assembly: GCA_023954595.1. Classification (GTDB taxonomy): domain Bacteria; phylum Bdellovibrionota; class Bacteriovoracia; order Bacteriovoracales; family Bacteriovoracaceae; genus UBA845. The sequence goes on from JAGSHJ010000109.1 coordinate 3,137, forward strand.
GTTTTCTGTTTGTAAGTAAAAGACCAAGGTCTTTTCCTTTAAATACTAGATCTAGGCTTCCACGGCTTTGGTGAACACTTACGTAAAGGTCAAGCTTTGCAAGTTTCAACGTTTCAATTAGGAATGGAAGAACTAAACGCTTAAGAGGCTTAGTGTAGAAGCGGAACTTTTTAAGCTTAGGGCCAAAAAGGAAAAACTTCTTTTTACCTTCTTCTAGAACCTTACTAGCAAGAAGGTTTTTGTCTTTAACATCAAAGTGCTTAAGAGCCGCTTTTTGTGCGTCTTCAAAGCTGTATCCCTCAATATCAAAGTCTTTATGCTCAACTCTTTCAGGTCTTTTCTTGTCGTCTTTTCTTGGTGCTTTGTCTGCACGTGGTGCCCTTTCTTCTCTTGGGCCTCTTTTTTCGTCTCTTCTTTTGTCGCCTCTGTCAGGGCGCTTAGGTCCTCTTTCGCTGGAGTTCTCGTCAATCACCTGTAATGTCCTTTTGTCTATTCGAGGTCTCCTGCCAATGTCATGGGCAAAGTCTTCGTCGGAAAGGTCCATCTTAGGGATTTTTGAATCAATATATTCGTATATGGAGTCAAGAAACTCGCAATCCTCATAACCACATAAGCTGATGGCCTGACCTTCTTTACCCGCGCGTCCTGTTCTGCCAATTCTATGCACGTAGTTGGACGGATCTTGGGGGAGATCGTAATTAATAACTAGATTTACATCTTTAATATCAAGGCCTCTTGCGGCCACGTCAGTACAGACAAGAATGGTAACTTCTTTGTCTCTAAATTCTTGCATTAAACGGGTACGTTTGTTTTGACTTAGTGCTCCAGAAATTGGTTTAGCTGGAAAACCTAGTCTTCTCAACCACTCAGCAACTACGTGAGTCTGGATCTGAGTGTTACAAAATACAATCGCGTAAGTATTTTCGTGATCTCTCAACATTTTAACCAAAAGTGGCATCTTCTCTTTAGAGCTGATAATTGCCAATTTGTGGTCGATATTGTCTACAAGTAGATCATCTGTATTAATTCTTAGCTCTACCGGATGAGAGCGGAATTTATAGGCCAGACGTAGAACTTCTTGATTTGAAGTGGCCGAAACCATTATCAGTTGTCTGCCGTTTGGTGCTTGTGAAAGAATGTCTTCAACGTCTTTTTGAAAGCCCATATCGAACAATCTGTCAGCTTCATCAAATACAACACCTTTACACTTGGCAAGGGATGTTGATTTTTGCTTTAGAAGGTCTTTTATTCTTCCTGGAGTTCCTACAAGTACATGTGGATTCTTTGCCAGTAGGTCTTTCTGCTTTTGGATACTCTCGCCACCGATTAAACATACAGTAGTGATACCCATGTGCTCGCCGAATTCTTTAAATACCTTGTCTGTTTGTTGTGCCAACTCTCTAGTTGGACTCATAACAAGATATAATGGCTCTCCATTGAGATCACCAAATTCTTCTTTATGCTTTGCTAGGTCTTCTAGGATAGGAATGGCAAAGGAGCCAGTCTTTCCACTGCCGGTTTCTGCTTGAGCGAAGATGTCTTTTCCTTCAAGTATTGGCTTGATGGTCATCTCTTGGATTGGTGAAGGCTTATTGAATCCGGCCTGTTCCAGTCCCTTCAAGAGTTCGGGGTTAAGGTTATAGTCTTTAAAAGTGTGTTCTGTTTCAGTGTTTTGCATGCGTTCATTAAGATAAACGCTTTAAGGCCCTAAGGCAACCTGAATCAAGATAAAACTAGCCAACTAGATTATAATGCTCTTCGTTAAATTTCTTCCGAAGCCATATAAAGTAAATTACACCAATTAATGCTCCACCTAGGTGGGCACCATGACCTATAGGGAGGCCACCACCTTTGGTTTGGGCCACTAGACCCCAAAGATCAATGCCAACAAACATTAAAGCACCCCAAATTGCTCTAATTGGGATAATTCCAAGAAGAAGTATTTTCTTCTGAGGAAACATTAAAGCGAACAGTAAGATGATCCCAGCAATGGCCCCAGATGCACCAAGTGCATTAAGCGCAGGCTCATCTAACAAAAATGCGGAAGTAAAAGAGTGTATTAGGGAGCCTGCCAGTCCTGCAATAAGGTAGAAAATTAAAAATGGTTTGGTTTTAGTCACCTGAATAACAATTACACCAAAACTATTTAGGACAAACATATTTATGAAAATATGAAAGAAGGCATTGTGCGAAAACACAGAGGTGAGAGCTGTCCATATGCGGCCTTGCTCTAATGCCTGCCAACTCACCAGGAAGTTCTCTGCCATAAATTGCAATCCACCCTGAAAAAATGAATACTGCCATGCTAGAAACACTCCTACATTTACCAAGATGATGGAGTTAATGAGTTGTGACTTGTAAAAAGGATCTATTAGACGTTCCATCAGTTAAGTCTAGCCGTCTATATTCTAAAAACCAAGTAACCCAATTATTGACTTGATACTCCTGGCCTAGATATGGCCTATACAGTGACAAAATGCGTTGTTTGAAATTAAAAATTCAGTTAATAAATGAAGTATGAACAAAACAAAAATTTTATATCTGGCCAAAAGTGCACTTAAAGAAAACTTCGAACAAGGATTCGCTCAACATGAGTTTGAAACTCATTACGCTACCTGTGTCGATTCAGCTATGGGAAGACTAAAGAATTCATTCCCAGATATTATTATCGCTGATTTGAGCTGTGGCAGTAAAGAGTCCCATGGGCTATTGCAGGCATTTAATGAAAGCAATATTTTCGCCCATGTTCCTGTGGTTGTAGCGGGAGACAAGTTGGACAAACTCCAACCTGAACTTAGAGAGAAGGTTTATATTAAAAGCGCTCCTGTCGACTACACAGAAATGGCGAGTTTTGTAAGACTCATGAAGTAGATCTTCTATAGTGAAGTATCTTCCAATGTGTCTTCACCATAGTAATCGTATTCATATTGAGTGTCGTAATAATCGGAGTCGTACTCTTCTTCAATTAAGTCGACATCATCATAATACTCGTCACTGTATTCTACAGGATCTGTCAGTTCCGTAGGTTCAACCTGTTGTTGTGGTATTTGTTCTGGAGCGTACTCGTAATCTTCCTCATATGGAGCATAATCATCATAGATGTTTCGCTCATCTGCCCAATCTAGATCATCATCATATGTATCTATGTCGGTAAAGGTTTGACTGAAAGAAGATAGGGGTAGAATACAGGCAAGAACCAATAATTTTTTAATTAAAAGATTTTTCATTTGTGGCCTCCTTGCAACGATATTAAGTTGCAAGTTGGATGCCTAATGAATGTATTCGTTTAGTTTGCTTGGATCAAAAGTGGGTGACATAGACCTTTTATTTTCATCGTTGATATGTTCATTTAGTAGCCAGTAGTCGTATAATACACCTAGAAGAAAAACTCCTCCGGTCACCAGGTACAGTAATCCACTCATCCATTTTTGCTGGTAGAAGCGATGTACACCAAATACTCCAAAGAAAGTTAAGAATAGCCATGCCAAGTTGTAGTCAAGAGGACCTTCTACATAGCGAGTCTCCGCTTGCTCGTCCATTCCAGGAATCAGAAAAATATCAACGAGCCATCCAATCCCAAATAGGCCAAGGGTGAAAAACCAAATTGTTCCACTAATAGGTTTACCATAATAAAATCTGTGAGCACCCATGAAGCCAAAAATCCAAAGAAGATATCCAAATAAAATACTATGGGTTTCGTTGTTAATCTTTTCCATCTTGCTCCTTAATTAACTCTAGCATTCAGGCCACATGCCGGCCAACGGATTTGATTGGCCGGTACGTTGATTGCATCTGAATTAGCGGGCAATTACTCAAGGGAGGATTAATGCAAGGTGATAAGGCGATTATTTTGGATATGGATGGAGTTCTTTTGAAAACTCACCACCTCCATGCATTAGCGTGGAAGAAAATGTTCGACGAATTCTTACAGGAGTATGCACTGCTACACAGTCTTGAATTTACTCCCTTTGACGAATTGAAGGATTATCGAAAATACGTAGATGGTAAACCAAGACTTGAAGGGCTCAAATCATTTTTGGATTCTCGTGATATTACAATTCCTATGGGGGATGATTCTGATAGTGAATCTGCCTTAACTATAAAACACCTTGGTGAGAAAAAAGATAAATATTACCAAGAGCTTCTTAATACAAAAGGACCTAAGGTCTACAAAGACAGTGTTGATACTGTAAGAAAATGGACTAATCACCATGTTCCACTTGCTGTAGTTTCTTCAAGTCAAAGCTGCAAACAAGTATTGGCCATGGGAAGAATTGAAATCTACTTCGATACAATCGTTGATCCAGAACTAGCATCCAAGCAAGAGCTTAAAGGAAAGCCAGAACCTGATTACTTTGTTCATGGTGCAGAACTTCTAGGCTTTAAACCAGATAAATGTTTTGTCGTGGAAGATTCTCAGGCAGGGGTTAAGGCCGCCAAAAAAGGGGGCTTTGCAAAAGTGTTTGGAATTGTTCACGATAATGATCCAGAAAAGGAGCAAGAACTTAGACATGCAGGAGCTGACGAAATAATTCACTCCCTTTCAGAGATCCATGATCCGGAGCTTTGATGGATGCTTGGAAACTAAGCTACTGTGAATGGGATAAAACTCGTGCTGGACATCAGGAGGCCTTGTGTACCATTGGTAATGGATATATTGCAGTAAGGGGCACAGGAGCTGAAGCAAAGGCCGATTCAATTCATTACCCGGGTGTCTATATTGCTGGTGGATACAACCGTTTAGAAACTGAAATTAGCGACCACGTCGTAGAAAATGAAGACCTAGTCAACTGGCCGAACTGGCTGCCACTTACATTTAAAATTGAAAAGGGAGAGTGGTTCACCCTAGATCTAGAAAATGTTCTGAACTATAAAAAAGAAATCCATATGAAAGAGGGCGTCTTGTTTCGCTCAATTGAATTTGAAGATGGTGAAAAAAGAAGAACACTCATAGAAGAGCGAAGATTTTTAAGCATGGAGCACAAACACCTTGGTGCACTTGAATGGAAGATCACTCCTCTCAATTGGGAAGGGGAGGTTACCCTTAGAAGCTCAATTGATGGAAACGTCAGAAATAAGGGCGTGCAACGTTATAGACGGCTTAATTCTCTACATCTAAGAAGTAGAAAAAAAGGTACGGCACAAGAGAATATCGTATACCTAGAAGTAGAAACAACTCAGTCAGAATTGGTTATGGCACAGGCGCAAAGAGTTGATGTGTTTCACAATAGCACTCTTTGTTCAATTTCTCGAAAGAGCTTTGAAACTGAACGAAGCATTGGACAGGATGTTGTGTTTCATTGCTCTAAGCACAAAACGTATCGTGTAGAGAAAGTCGCTGCTTTCTATACTTCAAAGGATTTTGCAATCTCTTCACCACTTAAGGCGGCTATAGACTTGGCAAGAAGAGCAGAGTCCTTTTCCACAGGGCTTCAAAGGCATCGTCTTAAATGGAGAGAACTTTGGTACCACTTTGATTTATCAATGCAAAACATGCCTGCAGAGAACATGGGGCTTCGATTACATATTTTTCATCTGCTTCAGACCGCCTGTCATAATACAATTGGCCTTGATACAAGTGTACCCGCTAGAGGTCTTCACGGAGAAGCTTATCGGGGACATATATTTTGGGATGAGCTATTTATATTTCCGTTTTACTATTTGAGGATGCCCGAGTTGTCGCGCTCGCTTTTAATGTATCGATTTAGAAGGCTTGAGAAGGCGAAAAGATTGGCAAA
>JAGSHJ010000256.1 GCA_023954595.1 Bacteriovoracaceae bacterium
TTAAGGCTAAGTATAATCTGTTCGGCCATCTTCTTTCCAATGCCTTGGGCCTGCGTCAAAACATCCTTTTGTTCAAACACAATTGCGGAGATCAAATTCGATACACCAACTTGTGTCACTAATGGATATGCCTTGGACGAGCCCACTTTATTTACAGATTTTAATAACTCAAACATTTTTTTATCTTCAATATTTTTAAAGCCCCATAGGCTTTGATCATTTTCACTTATATGGTGATGAATAAAAATTTCGCTGCTCTCACCCACAGTTGCAAAGTATGCGAAATTCACTTCGTAGCCAACTCCACTACTCGTTTGAAGTATCAACTTTTTCCCATCTGAAAAAACTACTCTACCTTCAAGGTATCCAATCATTATTATTTTCCTATTTTATGTGACAATGCACCGGCAAGACCACCAGAGCTTCTTTTGCGTCCAGGGACGCTCTTTGCCGGTGACAATCCAGAGTTCATTATATGACAAAATGCAATTGCGACAGCATCACTTTCATCATGAGTTTTATAGTCTCTCTTGCCCAGGGTCATATCTAAGAACTTACGGACACTTTCCTTATCGGCATGTCCATGTCCAACAGCAACTGACTTTATGAGATTTGGTGAATACTCAAAAATCTTTCCTTGATACTTCTCAACGCATGCCGCAAGAATCACCCCTCGGGTCTGAGCTAATTTTATTAGTGCTTGTGGGCTTTTGACATAAATCAGGGATTCAAATGCAACTACATCTGGGGAGAGCTCTTCAATAAGACGCTTAGATGCAAGACGAACTTGAGTTAGTCTTTCTAGAAACTCGGTTTTAGAATTAAATTCAAGAACACCCGAGGCTACGATCCATGTTTTTTTTCCCTGAGACTTTAATAAAGCCCATCCCGTAGTGACAGACCCAGGATCGATTCCCAACACAAGCAAATTACAGCCTTTTTCTTAAATACTACGCTCAAATAAGCTCTTAGTCCACTAATAGGGATTAGGAAATCTGGTCTATATTGGCTCTGACAGTTCTTTCCAACAACTCAAGGAACTTAGGATCATCCGAGGCGATCAAGTCAGTTAGAATTTTGTAATTTGATATGAGGAACTTTTTTTGACCCATTTGAAATAATTGAACAGAGTGACTTCTACACAAGTTTACAGGTATAGGATTACCTGCATCATCAAAAAGATTTTGCTTCTCCAAGTTCTGAGGCTCAGTTGTGGCCTTGCCGTAGTGCTTACAAATTGTGCATTCTCTTTTTTTGCTCATTTTTTTCCTAGATGACTTTATATCATTGTATTTGCATATCGCTCCATGCCCAAAGAAAGTTAAGACTTTTTTTAAGTAGCTGGAATTTCAAAGGGATTTTCACTGTCAAATACCCAAAAATTAAGATATTTTGCATACATGACAACTATTCTTAGCGCCCAACCCATTGTTGGACCCAAAACAGCCATTTTAAAAGAAAAGGCCCAACGGCTCAAAGCTTTGGGAATCATACCTAAAATGCGAGTTATCATCGTGGGTGAAAATCCTGCGAGTCTTGTTTATGTAAATATTAAAGAAAAGACCTGTAAAAAGATTGGTTGTGACTTTGAGCTTTTGCGCTTACCAGAAGATGTCACTAGAGAGCTCTTCCTCTCTGAAGTACAGAAGATGAATGAAGATCCAAGCGTACATGGGTGCTTTGTGCAGCTGCCAGTACCACCTCAATTACGCGATATTGATGTAACATCACTAATAGCAGCACAAAAAGATATTGACGGTTTTGGCGTTCAATCCATCGTAGACATGTATAAGGGAAAAGATCCTTTCTTTATGCCATGTACCCCAAAAGGGATTTTGGAGCTAATAAAGAATAACGATATCGAGCTTTCAGGAAAGAATGTAACTGTAATTGGAAGAAGCTTAATTGTAGGCAAGCCTATTTCTCTGCTTCTACAAAATAGAGGGGCCACAGTAACAATGTGCCACTCACAGACAAAGAATCTCGAAGAGCATACCAGAAACTCTGACATTATTATCAGTGCAGTAGGAAGCCCCAAGTTCTTAAAGCAAACACACTTTAAAGACAACAAGTCCCAAGTATTGATTGATGTTGGTATAAGTAGAGATCAAAGTGGAATGCTCGCTGGAGACATCGACTTTGAAAAAGTTAAAGATCAAGTTAAGGCGATCACTCCAGTTCCTGGTGGTATTGGGCCTTTGACCGTTATCTCCTTGATGGAGAACTTAATTAACGCCGCAGAAAAGATTTCAAAAGGTAAATAAAATGAATAGAACAGCTTTGTACGACTCTCACATAGATCTGGGAGCTAAGATGGTTGAATTTGGTGGCTACGAAATGCCAATACAGTATTCTAACCTCAAGCAAGAGGCCCTTGCAGTAAGAAACAATGTTGGCATGTTTGATGTTAGCCACATGGGTGAGTTTTTCGTGAAAGGTAAAGACGCCGCAAAGTTTGTTGATCACCTTTTAACCAACGACTTCTTGGGGGCCGCAGAACTTAAAGCTGTTTACTCTCCTCTATGTAGAGAAAATGGAACAGTAGTGGATGACCTGATTGCTTATAAAATATCCAATGAATTTGTAATGATCTGTGTTAATGCCTCCAATATGCAAAAGGACTGGGACTGGATCCAATCCAAGCAGAATGGTTTTGACGTTGATATCACAAACCGTTCAGAAGACTATTCTCTAATAGCACTTCAAGGCCCTAAGTCTTACGAAGTTCTGAAGTCCATAGACCCTGAGCTATCTGACATTGATTACTATTCTCTTCAAATCAAAGAGGATGGGAATCTACCTCTGATCTATGCTAGAACTGGATACACGGGCGAAGACGGATTTGAAATATTCGCATCCCATCAACAAATAATGGCTCTTTGGTCCAAGCTATTGAGTGCCGACGTCACTCCATGTGGCCTTGGCTCACGAGACGTTTTAAGACTTGAAGTGGGTTATCCGCTTTATGGACAAGAAATTAATGATGAATTGACTCCACTTGATGCAGGCCTTAAGTGGACAGTAAAGATGGATAAAGCTGACTTTATAGGCAAAGAAGCTCTTAGTGAGCTTAAGGCCAAATTTGTTAACTTAAAGTTAGTGCTTGATAAAGGTATCCCTAGAACTGGTTATGAAGTCGTTGACTCCGAAGACAATATTATGGGCGAAATAACTTCAGGAAGCATGTCCGTTGTTTTAGGCAAAGGTGTTGCCATGGCCAGAATGAATAAAGAAAAATATAATTCAAAATCCGATTTATACATTAATATCAGAGGAAGAAAGTACAAGGCCGAAAAACATAAAGGGCCTTTTGTTATGGGAGGACATAAGTAATGAGTAACATACCTGAAAATTTATTTTACACAGAAGACCACGAGTGGATTCTTATAGAAGATGATGTAGCGACAATTGGTATTACTGATTTTGCGCAATCTTCATTGGGAGACATCGTTTTTGTTGAACTACCTGAAGCTGAAACCAGCTTTGATGAAGGTGACAGCTTTGGTGTTGTAGAGAGTATTAAATCCGTAAGTGATCTATACACTCCTCTTTCTGGTTCAATTGTTGAAAAGAATGAAGAAGTTGAAGAGACTCCTGAGAAGCTTAATGAAGACGCATTCGGCTCATGGCTTGTTAAGCTTAAAATGAGTGACTCTAGTCAAGCTGAAAAACTACTTAACGCCGAAAGTTACAAAGCTTTTTGCGAAAACAACGCTTAAGACCTTAATAATATGTAATATGGCCAATATTAGCTCTATTGGCCGTATTACAGCTCTCGAACTTGAAACCTTTCTTTTACCATCAATGCTATAAATTTTTATACACTCTGGAAAATTCACTTTACTGTTTTTCGGCTTAGGCGCATACTCACCCAACTCTGAAACCCTCTGTAGAAAGAACACTCTAGCTAAAGGTAAATGTTAATGGAATCTATTCAGCTTCTAAATACCGCTATCATCAAAAGCAAAGAAAAAAAGATTGATAATAGTTATGAAGAAAGACTGGGAAGAATTAACAAGTCCCCAGCGATTGAGGCAATCAATAAGAGTATTTCTCTTCTTGCTGAATCCCAGAAAATCTCAAGAGATCAAGCTGCACTTCAGGTAATCGAAGCAATTCGTGAACTTGATTCAATTTGGGCCGACTATGTCACAATGGAAGGAATTGATCGTCTTAAAACTATGCTTCGTGGTGAAGATCCTTCACACTAATTCGAAGTAACTGCAAAGCCCCACTTAATAGTCGCCACACCATCATTTAACATTTTCTTTGGTGGATTTGGAAACGGCCCTGCTTCATTAAAACTACTTATTGCAATCTCATCCAACTCCTGAATACCGCTTGTTGAATTTAATTGAATCTTTATAATTTCTCCCTTTGCATTCATTTTAATAACTAATGAAGTCAAAAAGTTCTTTCCACTGGCGATAGACCTGCCAGAGCTATAAATTCTTTCCATCTCTTGTTGAAGATTTGCTCCCCAGAACTGTTCAAGCTTTTCTCGGATTCGATGATAAAAGCCATAGAACCTAAATTCTTGGGTGTTAAGCTTAGTAAAGTCACCAAGTGGCACGTCCTCCAAGAAGTCACTAGAGCGACTTAGCCCACGCTTTGTGCGCTCACCACTTTTTAATCCTTTGGCAACTTGCTTGCTTAGATCCTTTCTTTTTTGGATGTTTCTCTCTTTTTGAA
>JAGSHJ010000170.1 GCA_023954595.1 Bacteriovoracaceae bacterium
TACTTTGCGTGCTGATTTAGGTATTGGCGCTGTTACTCTTCCAAATATTGTCCTTCCTATTACTAAGCATGGAGATGAGATTGGTTATGTCAGAATGGTCTCGGGAATAAATGCTAAAAACACACTTGAAGTTGATTTAAATGTGGCAACAGTAAGTACAGCTCAAACCCAAGTCAGTGAGCTTCCAAACGGTGACATCCTACCTCTTATAGGTACAAACGATGTTATTGTTATTCCTGTTTCAAATAAAATTACTGTTTATGTTGCAATCTCAGACGGCAATGCTGCCTTGGGTATCGCAATACCATTTAAAACTTTGGACAGCCTAGGTGCAAAGATCGGACAAGTTAGTATGTTTCCAATGTTTAACATGAACAATGTTGTGGGAGCTGCTGGTCTATATATGTCAAAAACTGCAGGTGAGAACGGCTTTGGTATCTTTGCAGATGTATCATCAGTACTTGATTTCGATATGCTAGTGAACTTAGGCCTTAGACCAGATCTACAAGCAGAGCAAAGTCTTGAGTACTCTTCAATTATTCCTTCTAGAAGAACTGAAAGAAAGATCAATAAAGAGTTGTACTACCTTAACAGAAAACGTGCACAACTTAAGTTGAACTAGTAGTTGCTCAAACATATCTTAATAGATGCGCGGAGGTCATATGACCTCCGTTTTTTTTGTTTAGTTATGTTGAAGCGGCGGAGAGACTGATGAGTCCAAGTGATATAGAAGTACGAATAGATAGTTTTTTTGATTCAATAAAATCCTGTGTTTCTGATGAGTATTACGATGCACTAGAGAGTTGTGAACTGGCGGCATCCACACAAGGTTTTTCAAAACTACCTGCAGCAAAGGTGATCGAGCTTCTGGATCGATTCAATGTCTCGCTATCTAGTGTCGCCAAGGGCAAGGTTGATTTAGAAGTTGTATGCCAACAGTTAACTGGTGAAGGTGAAATTCCAAATAAATACACTAAAAGAGTGCCTTATAGTTTGCGATTATCTTCAAGAATAATGATTGATTGTGTTTCAGACTTTCTTCCTCATGAGTGTGTAAAAGAGCTTTTAAGATCACTGCAGTTGAAGAGGTCTTGTTTTAAAAACGATAGCGATAAAAACAATTTGCTCCTGGCCCATGATATCTGTGAGTATGTCCACCACTTCCATGGAGGTGCGATGATAGAGAGAATGGGGGAGCGAAATGCTGAGTCTTTAATTGAAAATCCCATTGGAGCGGCCCTAAAATTAAAAAAAGATTTAAAAAACTTAATGCAAAGCTTTCTAGAGGAGATTTATCCTGCTACAATCGGACGCAACTATAATTGGAACTTAAGAAATCTTAAGAACAATTTTTTCGAAATAGAGGGTGGCCCCAGAGAAGATGTGGCCGAAATGTTGAAGCAGGATCAAGCAAATCTTGGTTCTTTGGAGCTACTTCGAAAAGGTTATTTAAGAGCAATTCCTAGAGCTGTTGGAATCGATCAAGTGGTCGTTCAACAAATTAGTTCCATGGCACAGGGTGACATATCGGACGTTTACCGGGTTCACTGTGGTCCTCAAATAGCTTTATAGTCGGCTAAATCACCATTTTCTTAGATTTTTCTTATTTTACCCTTGCAAATTAAATTATTTTGTACAGAATGTATTAAACTTTCCTTAATAATTAACAAAAGGTAAAAGAGGCAAATATGGAATACACACACTTAGTAATTAAAGCATTGCGTAAATATAATGGTTACCAGCAAGCAAGTTTTTGCAAGTTTCTAAATATCCAACAGGGAACATTGTCAAAAATTGAATCTGGTCTGTTATCAATTAACGCCACTGTTTGGATTGATATCTGTATGAAGTTTAAGATTAATCCAGAAGCAATCATCACAGGTCGAATTGAAATGGTTGAAGACCTTCCTTTAAAACTTCGCCAAGAAGTTGCAGGGAATATGAAGGTTAAAAAACGTTTCACTAGAAATATGGGATCAACTGTAAGAACTGTTTATCCACTAATTAACTTTCTTCGCCACCAGATTGGTATGGATAAGACGAATGAGCTTCTTAAGCATCTTGGTGCTCCACCAGAGTACTTTGTGATTCAAAATCTACCGATCAGTATTTTATTTATTAATGATTTGATTAATGAAATTACAAGAATGGGTCTTATTGATCAAAATAACGTAACTAAGCTTCTAGACTTTAGTGAAGCTTCTCAAGTACACCAGTACCCACTATCAAGCATTTTGGTAAATGATCACGCAGAACAAAACTTTAAGCGTTTCACTAAAACGATTAAAGAGATGTATGAAGTGAATACCACTTATCAATTTGTAGGTGAGGACGACAACTTCATTGAAGCAAGAGACAACAAGCACATGAGTGAAGTTGATACCACTGAAGATTTTGAAGCTTTTAGAGCTCTATATAACGAAGCTCACTTCAATATGTTGGCACCAATGCTTCACTCTAAAGCACGCTTTAAGGCCACAAAGGTCGAAGGTGGATGGAACTTACGCGTTGCCTAATAACAAGATCTAAGGGCCTGTCTTCGGGCCCTAAGTTCAATTATGTAGTTCTTCATAACTTCTCTGAATGCCTCATTATCTACGTAGAAGCTAATAACTGAATTTAATCTATCAATTACTGACTCAACCATTAATGAAACTGGTTTTAGGGCGTTGTAATAGTATATTTGAACACCTGTTTCCAGGTTGTTGAACTCTTCAGGTGAGAGAGTGAACTCTTCTATGCTCATGCTGCTAAAAGAGTCTGGATCTATAGGATCTCTAAGGGAGTCATGTGCTTCAACAATTGCTTGTCTACATTCAATTGGCTTTTCTACTGAATTTTCCCATAGAGTAACCTCTATTGGATCTGCTTGTACCAATGTTGAAATAACTGCTGTGAACATGATTATAAATTTCATCTTTTCCCCTCTTAGATGCTTAACAGGGCAGAAGGTATCCAAAAGGCACTGCTTTTTCAGTAGCTATGTAATTATTTTATATCTTTGTTAGAAGAAGTAAGATTTAGACGACAAAATAGCGGATAGTGATCACTTGAAAGCTTTCTTTTCTGGTCTAAACTCTCTGGAGGGTAGGGTGCAAGCTCTATATCAATAGGAACCACTCGTGTAAGTGGGTCTACAATAGACGTAAACGTTGAGTTAATTAGCATGTAATCTAACTGCATTGGTACTCGATTACGCTGCTTGTTAAAAAAGTAATAGGTATGACGTTTTTCTGCAGGGAGATCAATTGCTTCTAGGACATCGATTAATCCTGCTTTTCCAAATTGTTCTAGTTCCTGTTCAGTTTCATTTTTATAAATGATTCCATTCATGTCTCCACAGACAAGAATTGGAAGATCTGGGCACTTGGATTGAAGCTTCTCATAGTGTCGACTTATATAGTCTACTTCTGCGGCCCTTTGTGATCTGCCTTCAAAGTCCTCTTTTCTTAAATCGAGCTTAGACTTGAGGTGGGTTAGTAGAAGGTTGCATATGAGTTGGTCTTCTTTTTTCACTCTTAGTTCAAATAGCCCACGTGAGAAGCGTTTACCGTTTTTAAGTCGCACATTACTACGGTTGTGCAGTTCACAATCAAGTTCTAAATCTTTCCTGACAAGATACCCTACATCTATGCCTCGGTCTGAGAGGGAGTCTTCTAAAAAGACCTCGTAAGCACTGCCTAAGAAGTGTCGATTAAAATTGTGAAGGCTCTGAGCACCGCCAACTTCTACAAGCATGATGATGTCAGGGGAGAGCTGTTCGAATGTATTTTTTATTGAATAGAGCTTTTGTATCGGCTTATTTGGAAAAAAGCTCGTTGAGAGCTGCTGCCAGTGAGGCTCGTCCATGGTTTCAAGATCTTCACCTTTGTATTTGTCCATAAAGACGTAGAGGTCTTGGACATTAAAAAGAAGAAGGTCGAGTTTCATTTTATTTCTAGTTTAGAAAGATACCAACAGGCAATCCTAGCGCAACCACTACTCCAAGTAAGACTGCAATGCCCACAATAACTGCTGCGATTGATTTAAACGCTATGTTCATATATTCCTCCGTTGTCAAAATCATACCATAGAGAGTGGAATTATTTTACTTTAAATTGGCATTTTCAAAAGGTAAAATCCCGGCATGAAAGCATGCATAATATTTTTATTTTTGACCCTCAGCACAGCACTTGCTGCTCCTGTTCAGATTATCTGTCTAGGAGATTCTCTAACGGCCGGATATGGCATTGAAAAGGACAAGGCGTACCCACAAATATTAGAGAACAAACTCAATAAAATGGGCAAGCAAGTAAATGTTCTAAATGGTGGAGTTTCTGGATCCACAACAGCAAGTGGCAAATCAAGGCTTCAATGGTTTTTGAAAAAATCGAAACCAGAGATCATGATTCTGGCACTTGGAGCAAATGACGGACTTCGAGGTTTAAAGCTTGCTCAGTCTGAGAAAAATCTAGAAGAAATTATTCTTTTGGCCAAAAAGAGTAACGTTAAAATTCTATTAGGTGGAATGAGGCTTCCACCAAATTATGGCAAAGACTATGTTAAGCAATTTAGACAAATGTATACAAAACTTAAAAAGAAGCATGACTTGGTTATGATCCCGTTTCTTCTAAAAGATGTGGGCGGGAAGAAAGAGCTAAACATTGAGGATGGAATTCATCCCAATGAAAAAGGCCATGAGGTCATTGCACAAACCATCATTAAATATTTGGAGCCACTATTATGATACTAGACGTACAGGATGTTGTTAAAGGCTACACTCAAGGTCAAAAACGCCTTGATGTATTGGATAAGCTAGCTCTTCAAGTTGATAAGGCGCAGTCATTGGCGATACTAGGAAAGTCTGGAAGTGGTAAGTCCACTTTTTTAAGTCTACTTGGTGGCCTTGATAGACCTGATCAGGGAAAGATCATAGTAAATGGCAAAGACATCGCCTCTATGAAAGAGTCGGAGCTTGCAAAGTATAGAGCTCAAAATATTGGGATCGTTTTTCAGCAGTACCACTTAATGAAAACATTTACTGCTCTAGAGAATGTTATGCTGCCTTTGGAAATTCTAAAAAAAGATCAACCTCGTAAAAAAGCTATGGAAGCACTAGAGCAAGTAGGCCTGGCTGATAGAGCAGATCACTTTCCTCACCAACTAAGTGGAGGAGAGAGTCAAAGAGTGGCGGTTGCGCGTGCAATTGCACCAGAGCCAAAGATTATATTGGCCGACGAACCAAGTGGTAATTTAGATGCCGCTACTGGTGAGTCAGTAATGAGTATGATCTTTGATCTATGTAAAAGGCGCTCAAGTGTTTTGATTCTTGTTACCCACGATGTGGATTTGGCAAAATCATGTGATCAAGTTTATGAGCTAAATGAAAAAAGACTTCAACTTCTATGACTATATTTAAAATTGCATTTAGAGACTTAATCAACAGCAAGGGATTTACCTTGTTGTTCCTATTTAATTTGTTCTTGGGCATCAGTGGGTTTGTAACACTTCATGCTTTCAGAGAAAATGTGAATTCTCTTCTAGATCAAAGATCCAAACAACTCTTGTCTGCCGATTTAGCAGTCTCTGGAAGAAGAAAGCTCACACCTCAGGAGCTAGAACAAAGTCTAAGCTATTTAGAGGACAAGGCGCAGAAGGTCTCAAGCTCTATTGAAGTCTATTCAATGGCCAAGTCTTCTGGAGAAGACAAGAGATCGAGACTTGTTCAAATTAAAGGCGTTGAGAGTGACTTCCCATTTTATGGAGAAGTTAAACTTGAAGGCAATCAAGATTCTAAGGCCGCAATGCAAGGTTTGCAAAAAAAGGACCATGTTTGGGTTGAACCTCAATTGATGAGTCAGATGAAGCTTAAAATAGGAGACCTATTAAAGCTTGGCGAAAAAGACTTTAAAGTCATGGGAGTTATAGAGAACGATACTAGTGCTTCACTTAGAGGTATTGGTCTAGCTCCTAAAGCTTATGTGGGACTAGAAGCTCTAAAAGAAACAAACCTTATCTCTTTTGGTTCTGTCTCAACGAATGTGAAATTAGTTAAATTAAACACAGCTTGGGAGAAGAAAGCAGAGCAAGTTAAAGAGGGACTTAGTAAAATCCTAAAAGACCCAGGTCTTAGGCTTAAGCTTCCAAAAGATGCAAGTGAACAAGTTGGTAGAGTTCTTAATTATCTATCTGATTATTTAGGCCTTGTGGGACTAGTTGCTTTATTTTTAAGTGGCATTGGCTCTGGCTATTTGTTTCAAAATTTTCTTTTTGAAAAACTACAAGATATTGCAATTTTAAAAAGTGTGGGGATGCAGCTTAGATCCATTTTTTGTATCTATTTATTTCAACTCGCACTATTGAGTTTGTCGGCCGTTGTAATAGCAAATCTATTTGTAATGCTCATGCTTCCGGCATTAGGCGAGGCGTTGTCTGAGTGGATAGGTCTTGGAGCTTCACTTACTCTGGGCTTTGAAACATTTTACTTGTCGTTCTTTGTCGCAACTGGAGCAAGTGTATTTATATGTGCGCCTATTCTTTTTAAGATGGTGAATAGAAAAATCAAAAACTTATTTGAAGGCGGACAATTTTTTAGATGGAGCTTTGAACTAAAAGACCTTCTCATGTACATGCCA
>JAGSHJ010000426.1 GCA_023954595.1 Bacteriovoracaceae bacterium
AATTCTTCAGAAGAGTATGTTTACAGCAACTCAGAACATTCTCAAAAATCACAATCTTCTGTTACCAAGGTTCAAGCATTTCAAAAATTTGGCCTTAATTACGACGTGGACTCAAACTTTGAGCAAGAAATAGAAAACTGCTCTGAGTACACTGGAACTTTCTTGAAACAAATTAGAGAGTATAAGAATGTAACGATTGAACGTATGGCCGATATGACAAGAATATCTAAAACATACATTCGTAACATTGAAGGTGAGGATTATTCTAAATTGCCAGCAGATGTATATACTAGAGGGTTTGTTTATCAGTACGCGAAGTGCTTAAAGCTTAATCCTGACCTAGTTGCAACAAGCTACATTCATCATATACGCCAATTGAAAAATCCTCCGCAAGAATAATAGCAGTGCAAGATCAAATCACAGTCTTCACCATTTCACCTGAAGACCTACAGGCCCACAAAAGGCTGGATAGTTTTCTTGCACAGAGGTTTCCAGACCTAAGTCGCTCACTGATTAAAAAACTTTTTCAAGACAAACACATCCTATCAGACGTAAAGCTTGAATTAAAAAAGATGCCCGCGGCCGGAACCGAAATTAGCTTTAAAATGCCAGTGGCAAATCCAGTGGATATTGTCGCTCAAAACATCCCAATTGAAATTCTATTTGAAGATGAAGAACTCATCATCGTTAATAAGCATGCAGGACTGGTTGTACACCCTGCTGCAGGAAATCCAGATGGTACACTTGTAAATGCTATACTTCATCACTGCCCGGACCTCAAAGGCATTGGAAATGAAAAACGTCCAGGGATTGTCCATCGCTTAGACAAAGGTACTAGTGGTGTCATGGTTGTTGCAAAGACTCAGCGATGCCACGAAGGACTAGTTGAATTATTTAGCACCCATGACATTGATCGTCTCTACGAAGCAATTTCTCTCGGGGCACGTATACCTCCACAAAAGACACTTGAGTCTGAAATTGGAAGAAGTCCCCACAATAGATTAAAGATGTCCACAAAGGTGAAACAAGGCAAGGCGGCCTTAACTCACATGAAGGTCTTGAATTTTTTCAATAACTTCTCCCATGTTGAATTAAGACTTGAGACAGGAAGAACTCATCAAATTAGAGTTCACTTGAGTGAGCTTTTAAACTGCCCTATTTTAAATGACCCTCTTTATGGAAGAAAAAATGAAGAGAAGAAGTTTTATACAGACTCGATGAAGGTGTTGTTAAAAGATTATGAACATCCTTTCTTGCACGCAAAATATTTAGGCTTTATACATCCAATAACTAAGAAACGTTTGGAGTTTGAGACGAAACCACCTCAAATTTTCCAGGATATTTTGGAGAGCTTAAAAGAAGATGCAAAATAAACCTATTTATCACAAGATACTGCCACGAGGTGAGTTTTTCACTTACGCCCAAAGACCTGACTTGGATTTGGTTAGAACTCATCAAATACACTCCACAGCAATTTCACCTTATAAAGGTAGTGACCTAAGCAATGTCGAAAGTGACGGGGTTCTTTTTAAGTTCTCCACTCTTATGACTAAAAAGGTGTCTATTGCCATTACAACTGCTGACTGTATGCCGGTACTTTTTCTTGGTGAGCATGAAGGAGTTTTTCTCCACGCAGGCTGGAGAGGACTAGCGGATGGAATTCTTCTAAATAAACATATTAAATCAATCGCCCCTCATTACTGCATGATTGGGCCTAGTATTCGACTTGAGTCATTTGAAGTACAAGAGCAATTTCGGGAGCACTTCAAAGAAAATGAGTTCTTTCATGATATCAATGGATCCCTACACTTTGATCTAATAGCAAAAGCAACCAAAGACATAGTTCTCAATTACCCACAGATCCAACTAGAGGTAGCTGATCATTGCACATTTATAGATTCAAAATTTCATAGCTACCGTAGAGATAAAACGAAACAAAGAAATTGGAATATATTTACACTATAGTATAATAGCCGCAAACAATTAGCAGAGGAATGAATTCATGGATAAAAGAAGACTGACCGACGACTTTAAAACCCCGCACATAATCTACCTTGCAGTTTCACTGCTCATGGTAGTTGTGAGTATTTACCTTACAAAACATTTTTATAATATTCACTTTCCATCAGGATTTGGTGGCGAGGACGCTCTTTGTAAGGGCACAGGATTTTGGGGATGCAATAAGGCAACTCAATCAGCACTGGGACACTTTTTCTTTGTTCCGACTTCGCTTTTTGGAATCATAATCGGTCTTTTAGGTCTTATCGGAGCATTTTGGAACAACTCTGAAGTAGAGAAAACAAATAAATTTTTCGTTCTTCTCAACGCTCTAGGCTGTCTAGGTTTATTGGGATACTCATTAATCGCACTTGGAGGACTATGTCAGTTTTGCACTGTTTACTATGTTCTTTCATTTATTGCTGCATTTTTATTTTTAAAGCATAGCTCCCTAAAGCCTATTCCAAGCCTAAAGGTAACGGCCGTTTACGGCGTTCTACTAATTATCCCTGCACTTCTAATGAGAAACTATTTTGTAGATCAATCTAAGAAGCAAAACTCTTTATCAGGACAATATATTCAGCAATACAAAAACCTTCCTAATAAAGGTGAACCTAACTTTATTTCGCCATATAAAATAAATGAGGCAACTGAACAGTGGAACGACGCTCCTGTTAGAATTGCTGTGTTCTCTGACTTTCAGTGTCCATTTTGCCAAAAAGTAGCGGAACAAATCCCACAAGTGATTCAAGGATTGGAAGACAAGATAAATGTTTCTTATTACTTCTACCCTCTAGATAATGCTTGTAACCCAAAAATTACTCGCTCGTTTCACCAATATGCTTGTAAGGCCGCATACCTTGCAGCATGTGACGTTGATAAGTTCGAAGAGGTTCACGATGTGATCTTTGAGAGACAAAGAGAATTAAGTTATGAAAATTTAGATAAGTGGGCCCAGGAGTTTGA
>JAGSHJ010000314.1 GCA_023954595.1 Bacteriovoracaceae bacterium
AGAATTGCTGTGTTCTCTGACTTTCAGTGTCCATTTTGCCAGAAAGTAGCGGAACAAATCCCACAAGTGATTCAAGGTTTGGAAGACAAGATTAATGTATCTTATTACTTCTACCCTCTTGATAATGCTTGTAACCCAAAAATTACTCGTTCATTTCACCAATTTGCTTGTAAGGCCGCATACCTAGCAGCTTGTGATGTTGATAAGTTCGAAGAAGTTCACGATGTGATCTTTGAGAGACAAAGAGAATTAAGTTATGAAAATTTAGATAAGTGGGCCCAGGAGTTTGAGCTTACTAACTGTTTTGATAATTCTGAAATTCAAGACGTGGTTAAGCAGACAATGAATAATGCTGAGCAATTCAACTTAACTTCAACTCCTACTCTAGTTATCAATGGCAAGGTTATCAAGGGATCTATTCCTACAACCTACTTGAGGGCCATTATTGAATCTATTTTGGAGAAAAATGAATAAGATTATTGAGACTCACTGCCACCTCGACTACTTAAAAGGCGAGCCTCTTGAAGATATACTTTCTAAGTCTCAAGAGGCAGGGGTTGAGAAGATACTGACAATCGCTGTCGAGCCGGACAACTTCGATGCGGCCTATGAACTAGGCCAGAAATATGAGCAGGTCTACTTTACTCAAGGCATTCACCCTCATGATGCTAACCTCTTCACAGAAGAGGCCTTTCAAAAGATTAAGGATAGAGCAAAGGACCCTAAAATGCTTGCCGTTGGTGAGATTGGTCTCGATTATCATTACGACAACTCTCCAAGAGATATTCAACGTGATGTTTTTAGAAGGCAAATGGAGATTGCAATTGAGCTTGATAAACCGGTTGTAATACATTCAAGAGATGCAGATGAAGACATGATAACAATGCTTAAAGAGCTTGCTCCGAGATTGAAAAGAAAAGGTGTAATTCACAGTTTCACGTCCACTCTTGAGCTTGCCCAAACTGCTCTTGATTTAGGTTTTTACCTTGGATTCAATGGCATCATCACTTTTAAGAAGGCCGTAGAAGTCAGAGAAGCAGTTGCTTTGGCACCTATTGAGAGAATTTTAACAGAGACCGATTCTCCATTTTTAACTCCAGTTCCACATCGCGGAAAAGAGAATGCTCCCTACAGACTTCCACACATTGTAGAAAAGATTGCTCAGATTAAAGAAATGGATGAGAACAAGGTTTATAGTCAAACCTATCAGAATGCCATAGATCTATTTGGGTTTTAAAAAAAGAATTGAAAAAGATAAAAAAGGCCTTGAGAAATCAAGGCCTTTTTTTTGGGATTATTTACAAGTATTTATTTTTTTATTGATGATGTAGTCAGAGTAGTCTGAATTGATTTTAGCAACTACACGAATCGCATCACCTTCAGTGACCATCGCAATATGCTCAATGGAAGCATGTCCACCAGCATAATAATTTCGGTCAGTGTTAGAAGCAAGTGCTTTAACGATCTCAATAACTTCCCTAGCACTTCCTTGATAACAAATTTTACCTTCAAGAACGTCAGGGAGTGTCGAGTTTGTATTTAATTTTTTATATGATTCATAGTGAGAGCTAAGAGTTCTGAAGCCAATTGTTTGAGACTCTGTAACTAGACAACCTTCAGGAGCACACTCACTTCTGTCTTCCCAATCGTTACTATGGTAGCCGTCACCAGCAAAAGATCCAAGAGATAGCATAAGAGCGAATATTACAGTTTTCATAAATCCTCCAAAAGTCATATTTTAGAAGACACTACAACGCAGCGCACATTCAGAGCAAGCACACACATTCCTCTAATGTAATAAATTCACGCTATTTATCTACTTTGAAGTCCTTTAGAAGGTTTCCAAGGTTCTGCTTAACTTCTTTTTCCTTGTACTTACCTTTTTTAGGCCCTGAACTGTGATCTTTTGATCGAGACTGTCTAGGCTCTGTCTCAGCTCTTTCTGGTCCATCTATAAACTCAGGATAGAAAGGAAGCTCCTCTTTATAGATGATTCTATCTAGATGCTTAACATACCCTGACCATCTGCCAGTGTTCTGATCCGTTCTTTTAATTGTCTCAAAAGAATGCATCTTACTGTCCATGTGATCAATCAGGTGAAGTAGCATTGCTTCTGAGGTTTGAGGTATTTTAGGAGAACCATATTCATAATGACCATGGTGGGACAAAAGAACATGTTTAAGGTGTAGTTTAGTTTGGTATGGGAAATCTTTGATCCTATAAGAGTACTTATCTACGATTTCAACCCCTTTAACCAAGTGTCCTACAAGTTTACCCTCTTCAGTGTATTCAACATTGAAACCATCAGTTAATTCATAAATCTTACATAAATCATGAAGGATAGCACCGGCCACAACATATGATGTATTCACGTTATAGTGCGAGGATAACTGCACAGACAAATTAGAACATGAAAGGATGTGCTCTAGAAGACCACCTTGGTAAGCATGGTGAATACTTTTACCCGCCTGCCAAATCTTGAGTCTTCTCTCAACTTCCTTGTCGCCTAAAACATTTAAAAGTAGCTGCCTGATGTAGACATCTTCCAAATTTTGAACAATTGCCACAAGGTCATCAAACATCTCCTGTGGAGCTCTTTTGGCCTTAACAATGAAGTCGTCTTTATTGATTTCGCTATCGGGGAATTTTTCGCATGCTGCAATAACAAATTGCTTTTTCCCCATGTACATATTGGCCTTGCCACGAACTTTTACAAAGTTCCCCTTTTCAACGCTTTTACTTATTTCTTCAGCATCTTTCCAAATGCGCGACTCTATTTCACCGGTGCCGTCAGACAAAATAATGTTTAGATATTTCTTCCCGTCCTTTGCTTCAAACAGGGCAATAAACTTAACTAGAAAAACCGACTCAATTTCTTCTTTAGGTTTAAGATCGGCGACATTAACTCTTTGCATAAAAGACGGCTCCTAAGCGGGAATGGTTTTGAAGTGCGTGTTTATTCTGCCCGAAGATTGCTTATAAATCCAGTGCGTCGCGAGGAATTCGAAGTTAATTCTCTATCCAATAGGCCCTATTTATGGCATAATTACGCGCAATTAAACATAAACCAAAAGGGGTAATATGAGCCAGACAGTACGCATAGGGATCAACGGCCTGGGCCGAATTGGTAGAACAATCCTTAGGGAATTCGCCAAGAGAAAAGCCGAAGGGAAATATTCAAATCTTGAAATCGTAGCGGCGAATAACCCGGGTGATCTAAGTCATTTATGTCGTCTTCTAAAGTACGATTCCCTTCATGGAAAATTCCAAGGAGAAGTAAAGGTTGAGGATGACCATCTTATAGCTGGTGACTTCAAAATCAAAATGTACCAAAGCTATGATCCAAAAGAGATTAACTGGAGTGAGAACAAAGTTGATATCGTTGTGGATGCGACTGGTGTATTTAAAGATAAAGCAGGTCTAGGCCAGCACATTAATGGAACTGTTAAAAAAGTAATCATGTGTGCTCCAGGAAAAGACTTGGACGGAACATTTGTTGTGGGCATCAACCACGATGAATACGACACAAATAAGCATCAAATTATTTCTAATGCTTCTTGTACTACAAACTGCTTAGCTCCTGTAGCAAAAGCACTTCATGAAGCCTTTGGCATTGAGCACGGCCTAATGACTACTGTTCACTCTTATACATCTGATCAAATGTTGCTTGACGGCAATCACAGCGACCCTAGAAGAGCTAGAGCGGCTGCTATGAGTATGATCCCTACAACTACTGGTGCTGCAAAAGCAGTAGGCCTGGTTCTACCAGAGCTTAAGGGCAAACTTGATGGCTTCGCTATCAGAGTACCTACTCCAGATGTGTCGTTGGTTGATCTAACTGTTAAGTTGTCTAAGAAAGATTCAAAAGAAGAAGTTACGTTCGAAACATGTAATGCCAATGAAAAAGTTTATGGAACCTGGAGGAATGTACGAGAAACAATTGAAGAAGATGCTCTACCATAAAGCTCATGTGAAGCTTCTTGGTAAGATGCATATGATTCCGTC
>JAGSHJ010000105.1 GCA_023954595.1 Bacteriovoracaceae bacterium
GTCTTCAGACTTTGACGATCAGGCCAAGGGCCAGATTAGTGTTAAGTCCTCACGCTTTGGCCTAAAGTTTAATAATGAAAGTAAAACCTCAGGACAAATTGAGTTGGATTTTGATGGCGAAAAAGGAAACAGTCCAGGTGTACTGAAGTCGGACTCAGGAAACATTCGAACGAGAATCATTAGAATTGATCACAAGCTATCTGAAAATGGAACAGTGAGTATTGGTAAGATTTGGGATAACTTCTTGGCAACTATTCCTCATACTTATTCACCTACGATGATTCAGTACTTCCAAGGAAACAATGGTTTTATTACTGAAGCAATACAGTACGCTCATAAATTTGGAAAGCTTGATACTAACTTTCAATTACAAACAATTGGCACAGATAACTATACTGTTTCGACACCTCTTCTTTCTGGAAAGTTAAAATACAACCTTGGTGACCATTATGTAGGTGTAGCTTATAAGATGGGAACAGTTAACACTGAAGACGGCAGTGGAGCTGCTGAGTCTGTTGATACCTCTGGCGCAAAAGTCTTCTATAGTGGAAACATTAAAAACACAAACATCAAAGCTGAGTATCACACCGGGACAAACCTTGGGGCATCTGTTGTTGGTGCTTCATTGGCCAACCTTAGTTCAAGTAACGTAGCAACTTCTAGTCCTGCTACAGGTGGTGATGATATTAAAGAGCATGGCTATCTTGTTTCGGTTAAACACAACTTTGATAAGTTTGGAATATTTGCTGGCTACGGCGTTAGTGAAATAACCAATGCTAAAGATGTTGTAGCTGATGGAAAAATTTCTAAGAATTCTGCGATCAGGTACGGTGCAGATTATAAGGTAGATGAGAAGCTTACATTCTTTGCAGAAGTTACAAACATTACAACTGACTACTGGAGTACTGCTGATGAAGAAGGTAAAGATCAATCTGGATCCTTTATGGATGTAGGACTTCTTTACTTGTTCTAAGTAATATTCAAATAAGTTTTTTTCACATCCAACCGCTCGAAAGAGCGGTTTTTAATTACCTTTCAACGCTTTCAAAAAACTAAATCACTCCGAATGTTGGCACTGTAACCTTAAGAAAATTTCACCCTCAATTAAATAACATCCGTTAAGTTCATGAATTCTTTAGCTTCATTAATTTTTAGAAAGCTCCGAGGTTTTAAGAGTCACAATGACGTCACCCCAAACAAAACAAATGGAGGAATTAGTGAATAGATTACTTAGAAACATTTTTTTTATTATGGTCGCAGGGCTACTGAGTGTTTCATGCATTCAGAAAGATGATAGCTCAAGCAGTAGTAACAACAACAACTTCACCCTTGAAGGAAGCGGAGGGAATTAATTATGAAAAAACTATTATTTGTATCAATGTTGGCAACTAGTACTGTGTTTTCTGCTACAGGCGATCCTGACAGCTTAAAAATAAAACTCTATAGATTTGCAGTCTCTGATAATGCTGATTGCTCAAACCCAAAGGTTGTAGTTGATCGATCTTCAAACCCTCAATATGTATCAATGCTTGATCGTCCTGAGTTTGGATCTGGTGAGGTTGATAATGGAACCTATCCATGTGTCATGATTGAAATGAGTGATCAAATAAAGTTCTCTCCAGATGGAAATGTTGGCACTCAATGTGATGGAAATGTTGAGTATACCTTAGATGTCTGCGGTGGTAGTGGTACTTATCAAAAACTCGATGGAACAACAGGTACATGTGCCGGTGATAATGGTGCAGATTCATCTGGATCCTATACTGAGACTAAGGTTGTTCTTTACCTATCTACGAACTCAACTTCCACAGGGGGAGGAGCAAATGCATTTGTCCCACCTACAACTGGCTCAGATGCCACAAAAGGTTTTCAATTGGGTAGTCCATTAATTGTCTCTGGAACGGAAGTTGGCATCTTTGATGTGGATGGAACTGGAAAGGTTGATGGTGACCCAGGGCCATCATACTGTGAGTTTATGCCACCACTATTTTCATTTTCTAAACAGTAAGTAATTTATGCAGGCCTTCTTGTAGGGCCTGCTTATTCCTCTCTGTTTGTTCTAGCTCTTTTATGACTTTCGGATTTGTTTTTGTGCTCTAAGTATTTTTTTGCAGCTTGAACACCTTTTTTGAGAAGTCCTGCTTTAAATAGTGTTGATACGAATCCCATAATTACTCCTTGGTTTATAAAATGCAATTTAGGCACCATCATATTTTAGGACACTCACTCTTGCGCCAAGGTAGCTTGCCTTCTATCTCGACAGATAGTGAGAAACTTAAAAATGTTCTGATGATAACAATTAATCCTAAGATATAGAGGCTCTCTAGACTTGGCTTTACTGTAACTGTTTCTATGATGTCACCGGCCACCAAAAACTCTAGGCCTAGAAGAATTCCCTTAGCAAAGTTCGTTCGTAATGTATGATAGTTGAGATGCCAGTCAAATTTTTGGTAAGCACGTATAAAGAAAATAACAAGGGAGCCAAGAGCTCCCGTGATAATAACCGCAACCCCAAGTGATTCAATTGCGACTGCGATTAAATGAAGAAAGTTAACAAGTCTGTCTTCCATACCTTAATATAGAAGCAAAATTTATGCCGTAATTACAGTCTCTTTAACTCAACATCGGTATAGTAGTGATAAAGAATCTCTTCGTAGGTTTTGTTATAGTTTTTTGCCATAATGAATGCTCCCCACTGAGAAAGCCCAACATGATGACCCCAACCGTTTCCTCTAAACGCCACTTCATCGTTATCATTAATTAATAGACGGTAGTGGTAGGATGGAAACTTAGACCAGCCAATAGCTTTACGAATCAATTTTGAGTCAACGCTTGTAATATTTCGATCTTGAGAGAACTGAAGATTTACGACACTATTAAAATCGCGATTGAGGCTCATCTCTGAAATCGAATAGTCATGAAGTTCAGTAAATGGAGCAAGCTGCTTTTTAAGAGCGTTTGCACTTTTTAGTTTCTTTAAGAATGATTTTTTATCTGACCATTCTGTTGTCCACTCTACAATCCATTTTGATTTAGGAGACAATTCATCTTTCAACTCCTGGCGAGGGAAAATTTCTGGTTTCCCCTTGCAGTAGACAACTTCATTACCAAAAATGTTTTTGGCCGAATCTGTACGTCCACCACTGTAAGCATGAAAAAAAGCAACAATAACATCTCCGTTATGAGTAAGTACTTCACCTCTGGTTTGTTTAATTGCTTCATTTGTTGATGGAGTCTGTGCGCTGAAACCTGCATACACTTGAAAGCGAGCAGTATCGTCAACGTCAAAGTATTTACCTTTTGATGTTAGTAGGTGGTAATATGCATAGCTCCTTGCTGCCACCGCCTGTGCCTTGAGTGCCTCTAGCGGCCAGGTATTTACACTCTCTTTGGGAACAACACCTTTTAAGTATTCTTCGATACTCAAATGATTTACGATGTGAATTTTTTTATCTTTTAGGAAAACCTCTAAAAGGCCTGTGTAACTATGAGTTTTATCGAGGTTATTTTTTCTATGAACCTCAATAGGGGAGTTTGATTTTAAAAAGACCTTGTTTGAAGAGAACCTTTTTCCATTGGCAAGTCTCAGAGATAGCTTGCTGCCTTTAACATCAAACTGAATACTGTCAGTATACTCACCGTCTATCTCTATATCATTAGCTTTGAGTAACACTGTTGAAGCATCATCGGCCTTGCCATGAACCCAATCATTTTTAAGGGTATGTGGAAAAATTTTAACTCTAACTGTTTTCATAAAACTTTTATTAAGTGCAGCCTTTGCCGGCATTCCAAACTCTGGCACACTCGACTCTGGTTGAAACAGTGGGGCCATGTCGAAACTACTAACTTCAGACCTAGCATAGGACGCGACAAACAATAGCGTTATTAACAAAACGAGCTTTTTCATATTCTCTCCAGTCTCTCAGTGGAACCTGAAGACTAACAATCTTGAGTCATTTTGTCTTCTTTTTGACGCTGCGTTAGTTTTTAGTGTGTGTGCTACGCGGCAAAGCCTTGCAGCATTTTTAATTCATCCTCCCAGAGCTCTTTTTCAGGTGTTTCCAGTATAAGAGGGATGTCATCAAAGCGTTTATCTTTTGCAATCCATTTAAAACAATTTTTACCAATGGTGCCAAGGCCTATACTTTCATGGCGATCCCTATGACTATTTAGTTCCATCTTGCTGTCGTTTAGGTGCATGCCTTTTAGGTATTTAAATCCAATTATTTTTTCAAAATCATCAAAGACATCAGTGAAGCTCTTTTTTGATTTCGCAAGATCATAACCAGCAGCATACGCATGGCAAGTGTCTATGCAGACACCAATTCTCTTTTTATCTTTTACAAGTTCAATGATGTTTTTGATTTGTTCAAATCTAAATCCGAGATTACTGCCTTGTCCTGCGGTATTCTCAATGACAAAGATTACATTGTCCGTCTCTTGTATTGTTTCGTTAAGGCCTTGGGCGATTAGTTCAAAACATTGTTGTTCTGGAATCTTATTTAGGTGAGCACCAGGATGAAAGTTTAATAGACTTAGTCCTAGTTGGTTAACCCTTAACGCCTCATCTTTAAATGCTTGGAGAGACTTGGATCTAGTTGCTTCGTTTGGACTTCCAAGGTTTATTAAATAGCTATCATGTACGAGAACCTTGTCAGGCTGTATAGAGTACTTAGCTAAATTGTCTTTGAATAATTGAATTTGAGATTTAGTGTAGGGACGGCTGCTCCATTGCCTTTGATTTTTACTAAACATGGCAAAAGCATTTGCTCCCAATTGTGCCGCACGCTCTGGAGCGTTTTCAACTCCGCCAGCTATACTTACATGTGCTCCAAAGTATTTCATAAGAACCCTCGTTGAAAGGGTTCAAGTTTGATGCCATGAGCTCTTAAGGTGCCAATCTATCGATTGACCAATTTTGACCAGATTTGGAGTAGAGGAAGCGGTCATGAAGTCGATTAGGTCGTCCTTGCCAGAATTCAATACTTTCAACATCTATAGAGAAACCACCCCAGAAATTTGGAAACTCTACTGGTTTATCTTTGTATAAAAGTTCAAGCTCTTGAACCTTGTCATAAAGTTCACTCTTGTCGACTATATGACTTTGATTTGAGGCAATTGCACTTATTTGGCTCTCTCTAGGTCTGGAGTAGAAGTACTCTCTAGATTCCTCTGTAGGAACTTTATGCGCTTTACCTGTTACTCTTACTTGTCTATCAAGTTCTTTCCAATAGATGTTCAGGGACACCTTGTTGTTTCTTTCGATGTCCTGCGCCTTGGCAGAGTTGTAGTTGGTGAAAAAGACTAGTGAAGAGTCTTTGATTTCTTTGATTAAAATGATTCGTGATTTTGGGTAACCGTTGGCATCAACAGTTGCTAAGTTTGCGGCATTTGCGTAAGGAATTTTTGCAGTAATTGCAAGCTGCATCCACTCTTCTAATTGCTCAATAGGTGAGTCTTTTAAAGTCTCTCTTTTAAGCTCTTGTCTTTCGTATTGTTGGCCAACTTTTTTAAGGTCCACTTACTTTCCTTATATTTCCATTCTTTAAATAAAATTTCACTTCATAAGCATTGGGTCTAGTTGAGGAGTCAAATGGATCTGCTTGTCCATTCTCCAATCTCACATCATAAGAGTACTCAACTTCTGGGTTTGGGGCGAAGTTTAGGTTTCCATTTTCAAACTCTACCATGACGTCGAATTCGGCCTCTTCTATATTCACCTGGGCGTCGGTACCTGTGACTGTTAGTGTCGCATCCACTGGAACTTCGATATCACAACTTCCACCTCCATAGGCTTCAAGATTTATTTCCAAGGCATGGGGGAGAATGCTTACAATATCTTTTTCTGGTGGCATTTGAAGTTTACAGTTCCAAGACGCCTTCTTGCTTGTGGTGGTTTTAAAATTGAAAACACCTGATTCAAAGTTTACTAAAATCTCATTCATATCGGTAGTTAACTCAAAGGAACCATCGAATTGATTGGTAAACTTGTTTTCTACAAATTGGTATTGATCAAAAACTTTTATTTTCCCTGAGGTTCCATTGATATCAATAAGACCACCGAGAAGGATTACTCTTTGCGTTTTTTCGTCAAACTTCGCAATTGGAGTAAATTTCCATACCATTACAGTGATAAAGAGGAAGAATATAGCGATTGAACCTAGAAATGTGATGGAAAACCATTTTAAAAATGGATGCTTCCTAGGTTTGAAAGTTTTATAACCACTATCTAGGCGGTAATGATTAGCAACCTTTTGTGCCGAGCCTAAATCATCTAGAATTTCAGATAGCTTCTTGTCTGGAAACTTTTCCTTCGCTTCTAGTATATGCTGGTGGTTTTCAGAGACAATTTTACTTCTTTTGCTAGGAGGAAAGTCACTTAGGTGTTTCTCTAGCTCAAATAAGTATTGTTCGAGGTTTTGATTATCCATTTTTGATTCCTTACAGGCCAATTGTAGCGCTTAAGTGATTAAAATTCCATAGAGCATTCACTTCAAAGATTGCTATGAAAAACCTTAAAGGTTCGTGAATTTATGCCGAAAAGCTCACTAGACTTATAATCAGGAGCTCTTAATGTCTAAAGTTATTAATTTCCAGGAAAAGCGTAAAGATTCTATTGAGAAGAGAAAAAGAAATTTTGAAAGGGTATTGTTTTCAGAATTCTTGGGCTCATACGCTGAAATTGACGACAATGGGACAAAATACGGAGTAAACCTTGTTGATATCTCTAGAGAGGGGTGTCTATTTCAAATTCCTTTCGCAAAATACTCAAAACATAGATTCAAAGAAAATGAAGATGTCACAATCCGTGTCTACTTCACTCAAGATGACTTCTTGCCTGTAGTAGTAAACGTAAAGCACGGCAAAGAGTATATCGACGAAAAAGGCGATGCATACCTTCGCTACGGCGGTGAGTTTGATAAGAGTCTTCCAAGCTTTAAGGCCTTCGAGCCGTTTATTGAATTTCTCTACAAGTTTGCAGAGTTCTCATGTGTTGATAAAGGTGAGTCGAAGGTTTACTTCCTTTAGGCGAGCTGAATAACTATGGCTAATTTCCACCTGATTTAGTAGAGTTTATTCTACACGTAACAATGATTGTGGGATAATGAAGCTTCTTTTACTTACGACCTTTACATTTCTTATGGCGGCATGCGCTAATAAAAAAACGTCTATCGAAGGGCGCGACCTTGAACAAGTTTATCAAGGTGCTGGGGTAGAGCGTTACTTTTTACCGGATCTACCGACTTGGGCCAATTTTTCACCTTCATCAGAGTGTAAAAGAGAATCTCCAATCAAATATGTAAACTTCAAGACAATGAAGGCCAGCTACTCAATGGACTATCAAGACCTAGTTCATCTTCAACATATGTTAAACAAAAGATTTGAGTCATTTAGAAGCGAGAGTGACCAGCCTTTGTATTTAAAGGACGAAGCTTTTATTTTTTATAATGTATACGAGCAAGTGGCAGGTGGGAGTAAAGACTTTGTTATTCCTAAATTCGATCGCATTAGCCTCGTGTGGCTCGATCCTTATCTAGAAGATTTAGAGCAAGTTGATAAAATTTTAAAAGGCAAAGAGCTTGCTAAAGGCCATCCCATTGTAGTGAGTGGATGCCTTAATACTCTTGCACTTGAAAAACTATCTGATGGAAGAGATTGGGATCGCTTTGGTGTAAAGCACATAGGAGCTGAGATGTTCACTCCTTTTAAAAGTGATCTAGAATTGGGGACTGACTACTCGTTGGATTTCTCAAAGTTTCTTCCCAACAAAGCGCTCTATCTTTTCGCGCCAAGAAAACCACAACACTTTAAAGGTATGATTAAATTAATAACCAATTAGGGAGGAATCAATGTTTGGACCAAGTTTTAAAAAATCTGAGCACAAAGAAGATCTTGATAGATTAACTGTAAAGTTCAAAACAAATATGGGCGAATTTAGCGCAGAACTTTACGCTAAAGAATGTCCAGAAACTGTATGGAACTTCGTTAACCTTGCAGAAGGTAGACAAGAGACTGTGAAAGAGGGGCCATTCTATGATGGACTTGTTTTTCACAGAGTAATTGAAAACTTTGTTATTCAAGGCGGATGTCCAGAAGGCAATGGTAGAGGCGGACCAGGATATAGATTTAATGATGAAATCGTATCAGGACTTGTTCATGACAGTGCTGGTATTCTTTCAATGGCAAATGCTGGGCCAGGAACAAATGGTTCACAATTTTTTGTTACCCTTGCTCCAACTCCACACCTTAACGGAAGACACACTGTTTTCGGTAAAGTAACTGAAGGATTGGATGTTGTTGAAAAGATCGGACAAGTTTCTACTGATGCAATGGATCGTCCACTTGAAGACATCGTTATGGAAAAAGTAGAAATCGTAAGATAATTACTTATATTTAAGATCACCTAGAATAAGGCCGGAAGCAGGGGCAACAAACCCAATGCATTCGGCCTGTTCTTTCAAAGAGTTTCTAATATCATCCAAACTCTTTTCTCCTCTTCCAAGTCTAAATAGAGCACCAATCATAAGCCTTATTTGATGCCTCATAAACCCTTCACCCTTTACGGTGTATAGAAAAGTTTCTGGTGGAAAGAAGTTTGCTGTCAGAAGATTATTCTCTTCAATACGTGAATGAATGATTTCACGATCAAATACTTTACCAGGAGTCGGTTTGTAGCAGTATGCCTTGAAGTGGTGCATACCCTCAAATATCTTAGCTCCCTCTTTCATCAGCTCGATATCAAGTTTTTCCACAATGTTGCACATATAAGGTGCTGCGAACGGGTAGGCCTTTTGTTCGTTTGAAAATAGGTAGTAATAGGTTTTGAGTTTGGCGTGATTAATTACTTGAAACTTCTCATCAACACGCTGTAGAGACAGTGCTTTAATATCTGCGGGAAGGTTTTCATTTAACTTTGTAAATAAGTGCTCAGGATCAACATCATCATCTTTAATTGTAATCGTGCAAGCAC
>JAGSHJ010000411.1 GCA_023954595.1 Bacteriovoracaceae bacterium
AGGACAAACTGGTCAGCAACTTCTTTTAGGAGCTTATTCGGCCATGATGAAAGAAGAAGCTAAAGGTAAAATCACTACTGTTACAAGAAGTGAAATGGTTGAGCTTGTTCTTGTTAATGGTAAGGCCCGCGGGGTTATTACTAGAGATATTATTACTGGTAAATTTGAAAAGCATTCTGCGGACGCGGTACTTTTATGTACAGGTGGTTATGGTAATGTTTATTTTCTTTCAACTAATGCCATGACTTCAAATAGTTCTGCTGCTTGGAAGTGTTACAAGAAAGGCGCTTATTTTGCGAACCCATGTTACACGCAAATTCACCCAACTTGTATTCCAGTTCACGGTGAAGGTCAGTCAAAGCTTACGCTTATGTCTGAGTCACTTAGAAATGATGGACGTGTTTGGGTGCCAAAGAAAAAAGGTGACGAGAGAAAACCTGCAGATATCCCTGAAGATGAAAGAGACTACTACCTTGAATCAAAATACCCATCATTTGGAAACCTGGTTCCAAGAGACGTTGCCTCAAGGAACGCAAAGCTTGTCGTTGATGAAAAACGCGGCGTTGGTGCTACCGGAGTTGCTGTTTATCTCGATTTTAGAGATGCTATTAAGCGAGATGGTAAAGATACGATTAAGGCCAAGTATGGAAACCTTTTTGATATGTATAACCGTATCACTGATGCTGACCCCTACTCTGAGCCAATGATGATTTATCCAGCTGTTCACTACACTATGGGTGGAATCTGGGTTGATTATAATCTTCAAACATCTGTTCCGGGACTTTTCGCTCTTGGTGAAGCAAACTTTTCTGATCACGGTGCAAACCGCCTAGGAGCCTCAGCTCTTATGCAAGGTCTAGCTGACGGTTACTTCGTTGTTCCTTATACACTTGGAAACTACCTGGTGACTGAAAAGCCTGAACAAGAAAAAGTGACAGTTGATAATAAAGAGTTCGATGATGCCCTAAAAACAGCCGAAGCCCATTTTGATAAGCTAATGGCCGTAGGTGGTAAGCGCTCTGTTGATAGCTTTCACAAGGCCCTTGGTCTTCTCATGTGGGAATACGTTGGCATGGGAAGGAATGAAGCTGGTCTTAAGAAAGGTATCGAAGAGATCAAAAAGCTTAAAGCAGAGTTCTGGAAAGACGTTAAAGTTACAGGGACTAAAGAAGGAATCAATGTGGAACTTGAAAAAGCCAACCGTGTTGCTGACTTTTTAGAACTTGGTGAATTAATGGCCAGAGACGCTCTTGAGCGAGTTGAATCTTGTGGTGGACACTTTAGAGAGGAATCTCAAACCGATGAAAACGAAGCAAAACGTGATGATGAAAACTTTTGTCATGTGGCCGCTTGGGAATACGCCGGGGAAAACAGTGATCCAATTAGAAACATAGAAGAGCTTAGTTTTGAAAACGTTGCTCTTACTCAAAGATCCTATAAGTAGGCGGGTTAATTATGAGTAGTAATAATAATATGTCCTTAAAGTTAAAAGTTTGGCGCCAAGAGAATGAAAACTCAAAAGGCCAAATGGTTGATTATAGTCTCGAAGATGTTTCACCTGATTCATCATTTCTAGAGATGATTGATCAGCTCAATGAAGAACTGGTAGAAAAAGGTGATGAACCGGTAGCTTTTGATCACGATTGCCGTGAAGGAATTTGTGGAATGTGCTCTATGATGATCAATGGTCAGGCCCACGGTCCAGAGTCAGAAACAACAACTTGTCAGCTTCATATGAGAAAGTTCAAAGATGGGGATACAATTGCCATTGAGCCTTGGCGTGCAAAGGCCTTTCCAGTTCATAAAGATTTAATGGTCGATAGAAGCTCTTTTGACGCCATTATTCAGGCCGGTGGTTATGTTAGTGTTAATACGGGTAACGCCCAAGATGCTAACTCAATCTTAGTTCCTAAGACGGATGCGGACCTTGCGATGGATGCTGCTGCTTGTATTGGTTGCGGTGCCTGTGTTGCAAGTTGTAAGAATGCTTCTGCCATGCTTTTTGTTTCGGCCAAAGTTTCTCAACTTGCTCTACTTCCCCAAGGGAAAGTAGAAGCTGAACAAAGAGTGCTTAATATGGTTGATAAAATGGATGAGCTTGGATTTGGTAACTGTACCAATGAAGCTGAGTGTGAAGCTAGTTGCCCTAAAGCTATTAGCATTTCAAATATTGCAAGACTGAACCGAGAGTTCTTGTCTGCGGCGGTTAAGAGTAGACACTAGTGAGGGTCTACTCCTCCACTCTTAATGCCTTTACCTCACGGCTAAAGGCTGAAACAAAAAAGATTCTAAATGAAGAAATGGGCTTCTCTGTAAAGAGGAGCCGTTTTCTTTTTAATGGCTACCTTTACCCCTTTTCAATAGTGGCCTTTGAATCAAAAGATAAGTTGGGGTACTTTAATGCAGATAATTTTCAAATTGGTATAAATAAAAGCCTTGTTTACCTAGCTAAGCCAGAAGTTTTAAAAAATATCTTAAGGCATGAGCTTGCTCATATGTCCGTTCATCTAAAACATGGAGATGAAGTTCAGGCCCATGGAGTAGAGTTTAGAGAAACTTGCAAGACCTATGGTTGGGATAAAAATGTTTTTGGTGCCTACGGGGACCTTCAAAAGGAAAATTCACTTTCAAGTGCTCCTGAATTTGAAAAAATACTTTCAAAAGTAAAAAAGTTATTAAAGTTAGCCGAGAGTGCCAATACCCATGAGGCAACTCTAGCAACGGCCAAAGCAAATGAACTTCTCATGAAATACAATTTAGAGCATTTAGAAGATAAAGAAAGTGAACATGAAGAAGTCTTTGTTAAAAATGTTTATGAGGCGAAGAGGTCTAATGTTCAGATGAGTGCTCTCTATGAGATTTTAGAAAACTTCTACGTTCAACCGGTTTTAAACCGTGGTCAATCTAGAGCTTATTTGGAAGTTATTGGAAATCGAACTAATGTAGAGATGGCCGATTATATGGCAAAGTACCTAGTCTCTGAGTTTGAAAGACTCTATAAACGCTCAAAACTAAAAGGTAGCGCAGCTAAGAACTCCTTTATTCGAGGAGTGGCTGAGGGCTATACTCAAAAAATTAAAGAACAACAA
>JAGSHJ010000542.1 GCA_023954595.1 Bacteriovoracaceae bacterium
TCAATTTCAATATGCTTAGGTTCTTTATAAATGGGGAGACCATTTCCGTCTCTTTCATAAGTTCCATGGCATTTGAAACAGGTATTATTAAAAATCTTTTTACCACGAGTGGCCATTTGCTGATTAACTTTGAAAGGGTACTTTGGAGGCAAGATATCCGCTAAGATATTTTCCGCATGTTCAATTTTTGGAATCATTTTTCTTACGTTAGCCGCAGTTTGAGTTCCTGCTAGTTCTACAGCTAATCCCCAGCCGGCATGGGTGCCGTTACCGAAACCATCGGTGAATTGACCAACAAAACGTTTTTTACCATAGCCCCAAAAATGCGGAACTTTTACAGCGCCTCTAGGAGTGGTGTCTGGCATTTCTCTATTTTCGACAACTCGATAGAACCAGCTCATGATCATCGAGATAGGAACAAGACCCTGAGTCAGGTTGGTTACCTTTTCATTTCCAAGTCTTTTGGCAAAGGCCATGGAATCATTTTCGATTCTTTTATACTCTTTTGATTTTCTTTTAAGAACAGTCATCTTTTTCCAAAGCTTACTGGCCCGTTCCACATCTGAAGCAAGTTTACCTACGTCTATGTTTTTATTTCCAAGACCAATGATGTACTGACCGGCGGCTTTACCGGAATGGCAAACGGCGCAGCCCATGGCCCCAATATTCATTTTCTTATAGGGAACATTAAAGAAGCCTTTTATTTCTTTATCATGTTCCACCAGTCCCCAACGCTTAGTGAACATGCCAACTTTAGTGCCACTTTTATCTTCAACAAAACCTTCTCTTGGTTTTGAAAGTCCTAAGAACTTGGCCATGAATGCAAACATGTTCACGGCATCTGGGGTAAGAGTCATGCCCCTTCCATCTTTAACAAAGTGAAGGTCATGAACTGCTTTGATGGCCTCTTCGTGAGCTTGAATTCGAGGGTTCACTGCAGCTGAAAGGTTAAAACTTAGGGTAAGTAGAATGAGTAACTTCATTGTCGCTCCGGTTTGAATTTTTTGACGCAAAGAAAAAGTATCATGGGGGAAATAGCTTTTCCCGCCTGAATGCAGCAAACCAGCTGATATTATTGGCGGACTTCTTCTTTCAATAGAGAGCTAAGTTCCCGTAATTACGAATTTCTGAAATATACCTTAGTAGCTGGTGAGAACAAACCGATAATATTTATGTGAGAGTCTTTATCTTCTTAATATCGTTTGTATTTGTACTCGTGAGCTGTGAAGTTCCGGAGGGCACCTCTAATAGAAAACTCGTGAGAGTTGGTCCTCCTGGAAAAGGGCGCTTGGTTTATAGGAAAAGAAACAACAGTTTCGACGAAAAATTTACGGCGGATGTTTTTAATCGCGGGCTAGGACCAGCGGTCAATGATGTTGTTACTCCTAGCTATGGTGGAGAGATGTGTTATCAAGTCGCCTTAAGTGTCACGGAGATTCAAGACTCAAGCGAAATCGATTTGCTTGTTAATGAAGCTTTTGAAAAAGACGCCAGTTGTAAAAAGGTTTTCACAGGAAATGCAGGTAATACAGAAGCTGCCGGCCTTCCTTATGCTAAAACTTTCGCATACTCCATGATTCAAGACATGTGTAACCCTAAAAGCGCTAATGTGGGGGAGCTTCTTTCCAAACCTTCCTTAGGTTACAAAGACGCCATGAGCTTGAGCCTTTTTAATAAAGGA
>JAGSHJ010000526.1 GCA_023954595.1 Bacteriovoracaceae bacterium
ACCAAGTCTTTGGTCATGTGCTCCACCGCAAGTTGAAAGTGCTGTTTTATACTTTCCATTAAATCTTTTCTCTATAAAGTCAGAGAAAACTTCTGTTTTGTTGATTTCCTGGACACCAATAAAGTCAGCGTTCATTTCTTTTAATGTTGTGAACAGGTGATCCTTATTAGTACGAACTCTACTTCTTTCGTCGTAGTCAAAGTTTCTGATGTTGTAGGTTGAAATTGAAAGCTTGCCATAGGCCTCAATTGCTAGAAAACTTAATGTTAGGGCCAAAAAATACTTCATACACTCTCTCTATATTAGTTGGGTTAATACTTTCTATTAGATTGCCTAATGCGAAAGCCGCACAAAATTTATCAGATAAGAATGGAATTGCAACCCCAAATTACTATAATTTTAGGGTCTTGTGGCTCCTTGCACCATGTAAGAAATAGTAAGTAATAATTTCAAATTAATTCGTTGACGATATCACTCGGTCTTACGTATACACAGGTCAACAAAATCCTATAATTCTTTCAAGGGGTAAGAGTGGGTAAACAATTTCTTGGTCTATTAACGTTAACTTTAACTCTAAATACATTCGCAAGTGCTGAATATTACGATGATCAGTACCAGGAAATCCAATCAGTAGAACTATATGAAGTTAGTGAAACTGAAAATGGAGAGCAAGTAGAGGTCCTTGTGGACAATCAAAAGCTTCCAAGTGGTGTTGAAATCGCGCAGGCAGAGATCAATAGAGCATTCGATAAGAGAGCTCAAAATCTAAGTGATGTGATTATGACGACAAAAAATCTAATCGCTATCGGTAAAGAGATCTACAAAATTATTGATGCTGGAAAACCTGTTGTAAATATTGATGAATCTAAGGCCATGAGTGTACTTCCTAGAGATGAGAAAGGGATGCCAGTAGACTCTTTCAGACTTTCTGGCTGGAGCATGCCAAAGGCTAAGAAATACAAAGTTATTGCTAAAAACTACCTAGGAATGAGCCCAGTAAGTTTTGAGTTCATGATGATCTACACATATGGTGGAAACATGGATGGAAAAGGCAAGTACCTCACAGGAACTCAAATTAAGCCTACTTCAGTTGATGTAAGCTGGGCATATGAGCTAAACGCGACATTCAGTGTTCAATCAATCGTAAATCAAGGAACATCAGAAGATCCAATCGCAGGTGCAGTTTTAATGATCGACTATTCAATCAAAACTGTTCTAAAAGAAAGTAGAAACTCTAAGACTTTCTTCGTAAATGGACTTGGACAAAATAAAGCTTTTTAAACCTTACTATAGGCGGGAAGGTGACTTCCCGCTTTCGTTTTAAAGATAATCAAAATAAATTTCTTTTCCCAACCAATCAGAAACCTTTTCAACGCAGCTTAATAAACACCCGTTAAAAGCACATTTTTTACATTTACCCACGCCTGAGCAGGAGCTTGCAATTGGAAGTCCGCATGCACTTAAGTAGTCGAGAAGACTCTTATCCAAGTCGCTATCCTCAATTGTATAAGACCAAGATTTGGAGCTTGCTCTACCGGTTACCTTTAGTTCTCTGAGCACGTAATCTCGCCATCAGTTCGATCATCAATTACAAAGTCGTTATCATCTTCATCTGCAAAGTATGACCACACATTACCAAGTTTTCGAGCATTGTAGATTGGTAAGTTAAGCTTTAGAAGTCCTTCTAGTTGCTGTTTTGAACTCCTATTAGACTCAAATACAAGCCTTGTCGGATCCTCTAGGAAAAGGTGTCTTGAAAAGGTCACAAGCTCAGAGATTTCCTTAGGACTGCTAGATGATTTAAGGCCGTAACCCATCATATGATAAATATGTTGTCCTGGATCTC
>JAGSHJ010000492.1 GCA_023954595.1 Bacteriovoracaceae bacterium
GCTCTTATCCCTAGACACTACCTTCGAAAACATGCTGGCGCCTATTGTCCTGAATGTATTAAAGCACAAGGCTATTTACCCTTTATATTCGATTTTTCATTGATAGATACCTGCCCTTACCACGGCATAAAACTACTTACCTCGTGTTCATCATGCCAACAAAATATTTTATGGCACCGTAAATCAATATCAGACTGTCAATGTGGTGAACCCTTACCTCTCCACAGCAGTAAAAGCGATCCTAAAATTGTAAAATTTTTATTAGCGTTAATAGAAGGGAGTCAGCAAGAGGAAATAGATTTCTTCATCGCCTCTTTTGAGGCCTTGAGCAAACTCAATGAAAGTCTATGTCAAAAACTAACCTCATCACGACTTCAAGAGCTCGCTTATTTGGCTATTACACAACAAAACCTGTTCATACATGCTTTACACCAACTTAACATTTCAGAAAAGCTACATCCTCGTACCTTAGTAAGCTCTTTTATTTATTCATTAACACCAGAAGTCAATGCACTTGCCTTAGACTTCCTGAGCAGTGTTGAGGTAAACCATAATCACTTTTATAACAAACACATTTCGGATACTGAAATTGGTTTAAAGCAAACAGCTTTAGTGCTGGGGATATCACAACATCTAGTCAAAGATCTTATTAACAGTGGAAACTTAAATGCTTATCAAGCACGTAAAACTAGTGGCTGGTCTATCTCGTTATTATCTATTAATCAGTTATTAATACAGTTAACTGCTGCCGGTCTATCGACCTATCAATCAAAAACATACCACCTCTTGCAACACCTTAACCACCCACGTGTCTACGTAACGTTTGCTGAGGTAATCACTAATTTACTTAACGGCAAAATTCAAAGTAGAGGATTTAGTCTTGAAGAAGGGTTAAACAGCCTATTGATCGGTGACCTCCCTGCCCATTACTTAGAAAAGGAGCTTGATATAGATTTAAATGACTTTGCAGATCTTAATAGCATGGCTGAAATTTTGGGCTGTCCATATTCTGTGGCCCAAAGTATTGCATCATTAAATTTAGTCGAAGTTATAAAACTGCCTGGTAACACCTCAAAGCGTCTTATATCGCGCGACAGCATTAAAAAATTCAATGAGATCTATGTTATATCCAGTGTGTTAGCCAAGCGCTTAGGTATGAGTACTGTTTCACTACCAAAGCACCTTACCTACTGCGGGGCCACTCCAGCATTCACTCCCAAAGATAGGGGCTGTGTTTGCTATATCTTTAAAAAGGAGGATATCGTTACTATACCAAAAGAAAAACTCGTTAAAACACTCCCTGCTGGAAGCTGGAGCAAACTTAAAAATCTATCTCAACAACATTATGATGCTGTGCCTATTCCTGATGCTGCAATGGATTTAGGAGTAAGATTTCAAGTTATCAATGCCTTACTCAATCGAAAAATACTCATCAAATCTAAGCATAGTAATTCTATAACTCGAGAGTCCTTAGATGAGCTTTTATCACATGTGCATCGTCCTGATTTCTTGGCTGCATCGGCTGTGCTCGAACATTTTGAGATCACTTACAGCCTGCTTTATTCAATTTTTATTCAAACTGATCTCATAAAATTAAAGAATCTCTACATCATTGGGCTTATACCCAGGGACAGTATTTGCTTGATAAGAAAATATTTATCTAAATATGCAACAGCTAAGCAATCTGCAGAGCTCCTAGGGTTAGAAAAGTATCAGTTTCGTAACTTAGTAAAAGGTGGCCAATATAAAGTTAGAAAGAAACTTAAAGGTAGACAATATCCAATAGACTTATTCGATAAAAATGAAATTCTCAACACAACTACAACATAAATAATTATATCGTTGCCGTTGTGTTGAAGAAAAGCAATTGTTATTTAGATCTCGATATTAAGTTCGTAACAAGTCTTGGAAAAAAGATGAAGTCTTCGCCTTAGCTAAAGCTCAATAATAAGCGTTTTATCATATTCATTACCTGCGACTGTCTCATGGGGATACCTCGCTTGATTAGAAATAACCCGACAGTCCTCAATCATTAGGTCTTCATTGCTATGAGTATGCCCGTAGCACCAGAGAGTCGCTTTCTTAATTAATGCGTTATAGTTGGAAACAAAACCAGAGCTAAACGGGCTTAACCCGTACTCTCTGTGATTGCACTTATTACTTGGAGCGTGGTGCGTGATGACAACAGTCCTTCCATCAAATGTTTCATCAAGCTTTTTTCTCA
>JAGSHJ010000297.1 GCA_023954595.1 Bacteriovoracaceae bacterium
ATCTTCAATCAACTCTCCGACGAGAGCACAGTCCATCTCTAAGGCATCTAGCCCATAGTTCAGATATGCCTGGCCAACCTCTTTAATAGAACCATAACGTTCTTTATTGAGTGAAAGCACACCTTCCAATGTTTTAGAAAAGTTTGCAAACAATCTGGCCTGAAGCCTAAGTTCCATTTGTGATAGAACCTGTCCGGCCAATTTTTTTAATGAGTTAATTTGTGATGAGTTTAGTTTTCGAGGCTTGTTATCTATTACACAAAGAGAGCCTAAATTATATCCACACTTAGTTTTAAGCGGAACTCCGGCGTAAAAGATAACGTTTGGTGGACCAGTAACAAGTGGATTGTCATGAAACCTTTCATCTTTAGTCGCGTCTTCAACAATAAATATATCGTCTTGTAGTATGGCGTGTGCACAAAAAGCAAACTTTCTTTCAGTTTCACAAGCACCAAGACCTTGCTTTGATTTAAACCATTGTCTACTCTCATCGACGAGCGAAACCAAACTAATAGGTGCATCACATATAATCGAAGCAAGCTCAGTAATATCATCAAAGCCTTGTTCAGCTTCGGTATCCATTATCTGTAAACTTTCGAGGGTAGCAAGCCTTAGAGCTTCGTCATGTGGTTTGGGAGCTTCTTTCATTATTATTCCTTAATTATGCCAAACTCTTCGGTCAATGCATTACAATAATTGAATAATTGTGACACTAATTAGGTGATATCACACAGCTTTTTGAGAACTATTTCTTTTTTAAACGGCTTTTCTAAAAAGAATTTTTCCTCAATCCCATGCTTGATCTGAGCATTCTTGTCAG
Organism: Bacteriovoracaceae bacterium; assembly: GCA_023954595.1. GTDB lineage: Bacteria > Bdellovibrionota > Bacteriovoracia > Bacteriovoracales > Bacteriovoracaceae > UBA845. The sequence continues at coordinate 821 of JAGSHJ010000297.1, forward strand.
ATGACATGTATAGAATAGGCATCCTATAATCATAGAGGGCCCGAAGCACGTTTCCAAGCTTTCTACCGTCAAAATTCTTAAGGTTTACATCCATGATTATAAGATCAGGAACGTTGAAGGACAAGGTATCTAGAAGCTTCATTTCATCATCTAGATGGCTAAAATTCCAAGGCCCCTCCCCCAGACAACTGAACCAATCAAGTATTGCCTCATCGTCATCTACAATTAGAACATTGGTTTTGTTTTTCGAATTAATTGGCATAAAGCTAGTTGAATCTTCCACAGATGCACCCACCATATTCATAACATCTCCCATAAGAATTTTTATGGTTTAAGTCTAACGAGGAATTATTGACAGTATTAGATCGATTGGTAAAAGTGTGTTTATAAAGCAAGAATATCAGTTACTTAACAGTGCACCTTCTACAGCTTAAGTTATCCTAAAGAAGAATATAAGAATATTTTCTACTTAGTAATAGATGTTTGTCATGCAAGTAGGAATAAAGAACGCATGAATTATGGGTGCTCTAAGAGCCACCCATATCTTTTTCTACAGAAAGGTTTAATTCATTCCATCGGATCATGCCACCTTCCATGTTGTAGACTTTAGAGAAGCCTTTTTCCAATGCCATGATTGTTGCATTAGCAGAGCGCATACCAGAGCGACAAACAAATACAACTTCTTCAGACTTATCAACTTGCTCAAGAGCTACATCAAGCTCGTCACCAAGAGTTGCTAGTAATGATGCTGGCACATGGCCTAACTCATTATTAAATTCCTCTTTGGTTCGAACATCAATCACTTTTAAATGTCCAAGTTTTTTGGAAACTTCACTTGCGCTCACAGTTGGTACACCGTGAACAAATTGGGTATCCATATGCTCTGATTTTGATGGCATCCCACACAACATATTGGCAGGTACCGCCTCATGGATTTTTTTAGGATCAGGAAGGTTCAAATTATCCATGATGTTAATAAACTCTTCTTTTTGAATATCGAGATTCAGTCTTGGGTTAAACTTTTTTTCAATTTCAATCGAGCTCTTAGATAGACCTTTATAGTCATGTGCCGGATAGACCACAGTTTCTTCCGGTAGTTCAAAAAGCTTCCCCCTTACACTTTCGAAAAGCTTATTCGCAGATCCACCTTGAAAATCAGTTCTACCACAACCGCGATTTAATAGAGCGTCACCAGTGAATATTTTATTTCCAATAAGGTAAGACATGCAGCCTTCAGTGTGTCCTGGAGTTGAGAATGCCTTAACTTTTATGGATCCAAATTCAAGCTCTTGTCCATCATTTAAATGAACATCGGGACAAGGTGTTTGATAAGTAGAACTTAGACAGACTTGAACGCCTTGTCTTCTTTTTCTAATTTCACCAGAACCTGTTACATGGTCAGCATGTACATGAGTATCAAGAACGTACTTCAACTTTAACCCTAACTCGTCAATTAACTTAAGATCCCTATCTACCATCTCAACAACAGGGTCAATAATGATGGCCTCTTTAGTTTTAGGGTCACCTAGTAAGTATGTATAAGATGAGGTTTCACGCTCAAATAATTGATGAAATATTATATCCTGACTCATATTTAGCTCCTATTTAAAAAGACCTCTACGTTGTAAAAATTGAAAGACCACCATACCTACGATCATAGCGGAAATAAAATAATAAAATTCTTCTGCACCACTGGTCAAGCTAGTAAGGCCTGGTCCTGGACAAATTCCGGCCCATCCCCAACCAAGACCAAAGAGAGCAGCACCCGCAACAAGCTTAAGATCAAGCGTTTTTATATTTGGTATTAAAAACTCTTTATTCAGTATTGGGCTCTTTCTTTTAGTAATCAATCTAAAGCTTATAGCATGTACAAGGATTGCACCACCCATAACACCAATAAGACGTGGATCCCATTCGCCGAAGATATTTAAAAACCCTTTAACAATGTGAACTTGCGTCATGCCACTAATTGATAATCCAACAGCAAAAACGATACCTGCAATAAAACCAATAAGATTTCTCATATTTCACCTCTTAAAAGTCTGAAAATCAAAGTGGATAAAATCCCCATTGCCATAAAGGTAATGGTTGCAACAAATGATCGCGATGAGAATCTTGATAGCCCACATACCCCGTGGCCGGAAGTACAACCATTGCCTAGCAAGGTGCCAAAACCAACAAGTAGACCAGCAATAACGTAATCTATATTTGTTGCAACGGATTTAACAACAAAGTTGTCAGGTTGGATGCTCACCATTACCAGTCCACCCACAACTAGCCCTGCAATAAATAAGAATCTCCAGCCTTTATCTGAGGATTTAGGGTTTAGTATGCCACCCATGATCCCACTAATACCTGTAACTCGCCCTGTAAACAGAAGCATGATACTGGCCGAAATACCGATTAAGGCACCACCAATAATTGCATTTATCATTTTATCTCCTCGCCTTTACTTTATTACAAAATTATAATATTATATTTTTAGAATACTGTCAACACGGAGAATACATGTCTTTTTTAATCATAGGATCAATAGTTGGAATTGTTATGGGTCTTACAGGAGCAGGCGGAGCCTTAATTTCTATTCCTCTATCTATGACGTTATTAGACTTAACAGTAAAAGAAGCTACTGTTCTATCTCTTGTTGTTGTAGTCATTGGTGCATTACTAAATCTCTTAGCCAATAAAGAAAAACCTAATATAAAGCTATCAGGATCATTTCTTTTATTTGGCAGCTTAGGTAGTTGGGCATCAAAGTCATTAAAAGATATGATGCCAGATTTAGGCGTAACTATAATGCTCATAATAATCGCCCTTTATAGTTTATGGAGCATATGGAAACGGTCTAAAAATGGTAAAAGCTCTCAAGTGGATGTAAAGGTGTATAAGACAATTATTACTGGTGTACTTCTTGGTGTTGTTACAACCTTAACAGGGCTAGGTGGCGGAGTTCTTTTAGTTCCTATATTAATGTCCATCTTTGGATTTACCTACAACAAAGCAGTACCTACAAGTTTATTGGCAATCATATTAATCTCAACATCCTCGCTAATACTTCAATGGGAGAAGGCCTCTGCTGTAGTGGCATTATCAGAAGTGGGTTATATGGCCATTGGTGTACTCATCTCTGCAATCCTTTTAAGGATATTATTAAAAAGAATTTCTCCTGATAAAACAGAACTAACTAGAAAAGTCGTTTTTTCCGTAATAACGACTTATAGTATTGGATCTTTAATTTCTACAAGCTTGTGAGAACGTATGAATATTAACTTAATGAAAGAAAAGTGCGAAGAGGTCTCTGCCCTACTGAAACAATTTGCTCACCCCCAAAGACTACTCATTCTATGTCACTTGAGTGAGGGTGAAA
>JAGSHJ010000516.1 GCA_023954595.1 Bacteriovoracaceae bacterium
GAAAGGGATCGTCAATACAAATGCGTCAATTTATATCTTCATTTCCTGGATTCCTTATTTTTTCCCTCGTTTTTCTTGGTTCATGTACAAGTAAAAGGCAATCAAAGACCGAAAATGTGGCCACGGCCTTCGGTAGTAAAGAATTTGCAGAGTCACTTGTTAGTGAGGTGCAGGGGAGATGGTTTAAGACTGTGGATCGTTTTAGCCTGAAAGATTCGAAGGGTGAGGCAATCCCACACTTATTCTTTGATGCTTTCCCAAGAGTTAATCCAGAAGAAAAAACACTAAACTTTATTGTGACCACCCCTGAAAACTATCCCACACAGCAAAAGCTAGATATGGCATCTGGGCAACTTTATATGACCAGACGCTATTGTAGGCAAAAAGATGCATGGGGGACATATAAGGGAGAGTTAAACCTTCCACCTTTCACTGATGGATTTGTTCCAAGAATTTTAGACCAGCTGAATAGACCACAGAGAATTATTGTTTTTGGTCAAGATGGCTATTACCAAAAATATTTTAAAACAAATTTTTTCGACGCTAGAATTGTGGGAGCTTTCATTGAACAAAGCTGCCCTCAAGGAGGATGCTTAGAGAAAGGGTCTTGGCTATCGAGATTAGTTTTAATTGGAGTTCAAAAAGGCAATAAAACCTATGAAGCGGTTAAAAACGTTACCGACCTTAAGCAAATTGTTGATTGGGCAAGAGTGAAGGCCTTTGTTGAGAATAGTTCAGGTCAAAACCTTATTAGCCAAAGTTTGTATCCATCCATGCGTATGGGAGCTGTTGTAGATGCCTCTCAAGCATTTCACTTTCTTAAAGAAAACTCACATTTTTTCACGAATAAGAATTTAAAGAAAATGCGCATTGGTTGTTACAAAATGTATGACTATTTGTGGAAGGACTTTAATAAGAGTACTGCACAAAAAGATGATGTAGTTCTTAAACAACTTGAAGACAAAAATCAAAAATTCTTCAACAGCGATAAAACTAAAATTACCAAGAAGGTTGAAAAGTTTCATACTCGATTTGCAAAAAACTTCATTCAGTTTAATCAACGATATAAAACGTGCTCAAAGTATGTCTATCCAAGTAGCATAAATGCTAATCCTGAAAGACACTGGTTTTTTGCTTACCTTGACGGCTTTCATAAATTGCATGATCTAGGTTATTACTATGATTGTTCGCGAAATGTATGGAGCCCAAACCCTTATATCTCCAAAAACGAAAGGGTTGTGTCCGTTGAAAAGCAATTTCGAGGATGCAACGATCAGGACATTGATAACGCGATGGAGACCATGCCTCGATTCTTTGAACTACTCAAAGAGCGCACAAGACCAACTTATCGCTACGTAGATTATGACAAATCAACTCTGGGTACTCACTCTAAACTCTATTCATGGGTAGAGCATGACAATAAAGTATTAAGTTGCTCCAAAGGCCCAGAAGACAAATATTTTAAACACAGACTTCCAACCTTTTTAAAAGATATTAGGTGGAAGCGCTTAGGAAAAAAGCAGTAAAGCAGAATTTTATGTCGTTAAAAAAGAATAAAAAAGCCAATACGAAGAGTACTCCAAAGAAGGAAGTTAACTCTAAAGATAAACCAGCCAAGGTCTCTAAAGCCAAAAATGCCGACATCAAAGGCATCATACGTCCTTTAGTTATAGGCGATGAACATATGGCCTTTAGGCTACATGTGCACTTTCTAAGTGACTCAATTTTTGAATACTTTGATCCTACAAGTATCTTAGAGAAAAGTTATGACCCCAACTTGGTAATTCTAATTGGTCCTCTAAATACCAAGGTATTTAAGGAAGTTGAAAGTACACTGAGTGAAAATCAAGAGTTTAAATTGATATACGCATGCTCTGTGCTTGGCGAAGAAGAGGCCCAAAGGGCAGGGGAGCAGGCGCAAAGATTAAATGCTGATGCGGTTATCACAAAAGAATTTGTAACTGTTGAGGATATTAAAGAACAAA
>JAGSHJ010000504.1 GCA_023954595.1 Bacteriovoracaceae bacterium
ACCCTTTGATCATCAGTAGCGACAACAACATGATCAACGCCTTCCACCTGAGCAGCCTTCTCGTAAACATGCTGAATCATGGGCGTACCATGTATGTCAGCTAACGGCTTGCCTGGTAGTCTGGAAGAACCATATCGTGCAGGTATAACAATAACGCTCTTCATTACTGTTTTCCTGAGTTAACGATTTCATTTATTTGTTTAAGTTCTGACAAAAGGCCGGGCAGATCTTCGAACCGAATCATATTAGGGCCATCACACGGCGCCTTATCAGGATCAGGGTGCGTCTCAAGAAAAACCCCTGAAACAGCGCCAGTTGCAACAGCTGCACGAGCAAGATGGGGAACATATTCTCGCTGGCCACCACTGGAATCACCTTGCCCTCCAGGTAGTTGCACTGAATGCGTCGCATCAAAGATAATCGGACATCCAGTTTTTTCTTTCATAATCTGTAGTCCGCGCATGTCTACAACAAGATTACCGTAGCCAAAACTACTTCCGCGCTCACAGGCGAACATAGGTAAATGCCCAAGGCCTTCTTCCTCTGCTGCTTCTTTAGCTTTGGCCATTACATTAGCCATTTCCCAGGGTGCTAAAAACTGGCCTTTTTTGATATTAACCGGCTTACCACACTTAGCAACCGCACGGATAAAGTCTGTCTGACGGCATAGGTAAGCCGGCGTCTGTACAAGATCAACAACATCGGCTGCCGGTGCAATCTGATCTACCTCATGCACATCAGTAACGACTGGGATATTAAAACGAGATTTAACCTCTTCTAGTATCTCTAACCCTTTATCAATACCCACACCACGAAAAGACTTGGTTGAACTTCGGTTAGCCTTATCAAATGAAGACTTATAGTAGAAAGGCAAGCCCGCTTTAGTAAAAATTTCTTTAAGTTGCTCTGCGGCTTCAAGAGCATGTGATTTAGACTCGATTGCACAAGGCCCTGCAATGAAAAAAATCTTGTTAGATTCTATAACAGTCATTTAAAAACCAATTTTATAGGTTATATAATATTAGAAAGGATCTTATTCCATTTTAATAAAGCTTGCTGATCATCTTGTAATGAAACCACTTCAACTATACGCTTTACACAGGAAATATTATTATCAATAGCCCCACGCCTGTAAATACTCCTCGCACGCCCAAGGTCTTTAAACTTAGAATTACTTAAAAACAAGTCACCCAACTGAATTGTTGAATTATGATTACCAAGCTTACTTGACAAGTCAAACAAAGACATCGCTTTATCAAAGTCTTGTTTTAAATAATCAGATCCATCTAGATACAACATTGCAAGCTTATGCATAGCAACATTCTTTCCATCATCAACAGCAGAATGAAGACCTTCTATATACTCAGGCGACAACTCAGTGGTTTTATAAAGAGGATCGCGTAAAACTCTAGACTTTAATCTTGTTATGTATTCAGAACAGGAACTGCTTGAAATGCTCAACTCAGTATTAAGATCCCAATCTTCATCATAAACAAAGTCATGAAGAAAACCTTCCACAGACTGACCAAAGTAAGCAATATCTTTATTAGTGAACCAATTTTTCCAATCACCATACCCTTTGCTTCTAGCAATTTTTGAAGTCCAGCCATCTGGCTCTGGGACTTTTACAATAGAACAACCAAGATAAGACTCTAGACTGGAGTATTTTCCATCAATCATATCCTCATACTTATAAACAAAAACATTTTTTGTTTTTGAAAGAGCTTTAATAGAAGCCTGCATCTCCTGTATATTCTTCCGTAACAAAGACGGTGCAGATTTATTAAACATTCGCAATAAATCAATACAAGAAATAGAACTTGGATCTCTTTCTTTGCGAAGAAAAGCATCATAAAGAGAAGAGTACAGCTTTTCATCTTTAACAACATTTGGACTATTAAAACGATACAAAAGAGAACTAACGACGAAATCTCTTGGATCTCTAACAATCACGACATTACGATCAAACATATTGTTTTTAAAGCCATTTTTATCAAGCTTATGAACCATAAACTTAATTAGCACATCATCGACTTCAAAATTCAGAGCAGCTTTAGTCTCATTTAAATGAGCAGGTTCAAAAAGAGAGAACTTTTTTTCTCCTTGAAGAT
>JAGSHJ010000280.1 GCA_023954595.1 Bacteriovoracaceae bacterium
AGGATCTACCACAGCAAGAAGAGGCTCAAGAGCAAGCTCCTCTCCTACTTTGAGCTCTGGCACAAAGGGTTCTAACATTTCAAAGATCATAGCTGAACCTAGGACTAACTCAATCATTGCCATGGCCAATGCTGAGGGGGCCAGACAGCTTCGTGACTTGATTGATAAACTAGATGTTAAACTTGTATCTCAAAGCTCTGGAAGAATTCATGTTCACTACTTGAACTATGGAAATGCTGAAGAGCTTTCAAAAACACTAAACCAGCTTGTTTCAGGAGCGACTCCTTCAGCTTCTGGATCTGCAGCGTCTAGATCACGACTGATTAGAGGCAGAGCGAGCAGCAATGATGACTCTTTATTCAGTGATGAAGTAAAAGTAACTGCTGATAAGAACAATAACGCGCTTGTTGTAACAGCATCTCCTACAGACTGGCTAACACTTAAAAACGTTATTTCAAAACTTGATATCCCTAGAGACCAGGTTTACGTGGAAGGTATTTTCATGGAAACAAGTCTGACAAAGGTTCGTGCTTTTGGTGTTGAATACCTTGGTGCATACGGAAGTGGTAATGCCCAAAGAGGTGGTTTCTTGGCCGGTGGCGGTCTAGTAGATCTACTTTCTGGCAACCCTACTTCACTAAGTGGATTTTTCCTTGGTGGCGGCGGTGGAGGAACTGTTGAAATTCCTAACCCAGCTGGTGGTGATCCACTTACAGTAAGTTCAGTTAATGGTCTTATTAAAGCGATTGCAACTAATACTAGTACAAACGTTTTGGCGACTCCTCAAATCTTAGCAATGGATAATACTGATGCTGAATTTGAGGTTGGTGAGACAAGACCTGTTAGAAAAACAGTTACAGCTGACAACACAACAACAACTTCTACAGAATTCCAAGAAGCAAAGCTAAGTCTTAAGATCACACCACAGATCAATAAAGTTACAAGATTTGTAAAACTTAAAATTAATCAATCACTTAACGACTTTACAGGTGAAACAGATACTTCAGGAAACGGCCAATCTACTGTTACTCGTTCAGCAGTTACAGAGGTTATGGTTAAGGATCGCGACACAATTGCAATGGGTGGTTTACTCAGAGACAGAGAAGAAGTGTCATTTAGTAAGGTTCCTCTTCTTGGAGATATTCCTGTACTTGGTTGGTTATTTAAAAACAAAACAAGACAAGTTTCAAAAGTTAACCTTTTAATGTTTCTAACTCCTCGTATTCTTTCACCTTATGAGAAAGAAGCAAGTGCTCAGACACTTGCGACGATTGAAAAGTCGAATGCTGCAATCAAGAAGACATTAGTTGACGGAGAAGAACCGTTTGAGGGCGAGATGACAGCTCTTACAGAAAGAATTAAACTGCAGGCAGCCAACCAGGGCAAGGGTGTTGATGGAAATATTTATCAAGAAACCAACGAGTCACAAGGTATAGGTCCTTCAGAAACAATTGAAAGTCCTGATTACCAAGAGATCATGCAAGAGATCGAGGAAAGATAATGAAGGTAGCGGATCATCTGCTAAAAAGAGTAGAGACAAATAAAAAGAAAATTGGAGAGCTTCTTCTTCAGTATACTTCTTTAACAGAGAAGCAACTTGAAGAAGCATTAACAATTCAAAGAGAAGAGAATGCTCTTCTTGGAGAAATTCTTTTGTCTAAAAACTTTATTCATCCGCATGATATTACCAAAGTGATCTGTCACCAAATTGATATCCCCTATCTTGCAGAGCTTAAGGTTGATGAGATTGAACCTTCAATCGTCAAAGAAATCTCAATTAATTACGCCAAACATCACGAGATACTACCGCTTCTAGAAAGTGATCACTCCGTGACTGTTGCAATGAGTGATCCATTTAACTTCAATGTAGTTAATGATCTGACTGGAATCTTTAAAAAAGAAATCAATATTGTGGTAACCACTCCACTTAAGATTCAAGATGCTATTAACCGTGTCTATGAGAAGGCCAATAGAAACCTTGTTGACTCTATTGAAGATGAATTCGAAGAGAATTTAGACCTTGATGGCCCAATCGATATCCTTGACGCATCAGCTGACGAGGCCCCGGTTATTAGATTTGTTAACTCTATCATCTTTAGAGCAGTAAAAGAGAGAGCATCCGATATTCATATCGAGCCATATGAAAAAGAGGTTGTTTATCGCTTTAGAATCAACCGAGTTATGACTGAAATTTTGAGACAGCCTAAGAAAACTCATGCTGCTGTTTCTTCTAGAATTAAAGTTATGGCAAAGCTTGATATCGCCGAAAAACGTCTTCCACAAGACGGTAGAATCAAAATTAAAATAGCAGGAAAAGATATTGATATTCGTTTATCTACCGTCCCTATTCAAAATGGCGAGCGAATCGTTATGAGGGTTCTAGAGAAAACAAACACAGTTCTTGAGCTTGAAAGCCTAGGCTTCCAAGGTAAGGTACTTCAACATCTAAAAGAACTTTCCACAAAAAAGCACGGGGTTCTCTATGTTACAGGACCTACCGGACATGGAAAGACCACAACTCTATTTGCAGTCCTAGACAGGATGAATACACCTGATCGAATGATCATTACAGTTGAAGATCCTGTGGAATACGAGCTTAACGGTATTAGCCAGATTCAGGTGAATTCCAAAATTAATTTAAGCTTTGCAGTGGCGCTTCGTTCCATTCTTCGACAAAACCCTGATGTTGTTATGGTCGGGGAAACTAGAGATCAGGAAACAGCAGAAATGGCCATTAACGCCTCTTTGACTGGTCACTTTGTTCTATCCACACTGCATACAAATGATGCTTCAAGTGCCCCTACTCGATTAATCGATATGGGAGTTCAGCCATTTTTAATATCTTCTTCACTAGTTGGAGTTCTTGCCCAAAGACTTGTGCGAGTCCTTTGTAATAACTGTAAAGAAGAAACTGAACTGACAGCACATGAAATACAAATGCTTGATGTGGAGCACATTCCTGAGAATGCAAATGTTTGTAAGCCAGTAGGCTGTGACAAATGTAACCACACAGGATATGCGGGGATGACAGTTGTATCTGAGCTGCTTCTTGTTACTGATACAATTAGACAACTTATCCTTCAAAAAGCCGATGCTTCAACAATCAAAAAAGCTGGTATCAAAGAAGGTATGGTTACTTTGAGTATGGACGCTATGGAGAAGATTTTTCAAGGAATCACTTCTGTTGAGGAAATTTTAAGGGCCATCATCTCAGAGGCCGAAGAAGACTAAAAGTTAAAGAGAGTTTATGCCAATATTTTCATACAAAGGATTGGATAAGACCGGCAAGGAAGTAAAGAATTCCGTCAACGCCGAGTCAATAATTCAAGCAAAGTCGAAAGTCAGAAGCCAAGGCGTGATGCTGATCGACATCAAAGAGAAAAAGGCCAAGTCTGGAGGCGAGAACACAGGTATTAGTTTTGGCTCAAAGGTTAAAATTAATGACCTGGCCCTTATGACTAGACAGCTCGCCACTCTAGTAAAAGCAAAAATCCAAATTGTAGAAGCACTTGCGGCACTACAAGATCAAATTGATAACGATTATTTAAAAGTTGTTATTTCTCAAGTGAAACAGGATGTAAACCAAGGTTCATCTCTGGCCAAGGCAATGAGTAAACACAATAAAGTCTTCGACAATGTTTATGTAAACATGGTTGAGGCCGGGGAAGCATCAGGAACTTTAGAAATCGTTTTATTGCGTCTCGCAGACTTCACTGAGGCCCAGCTCAAACTAAAGAACAAAATTCAAAGTGCAATGCTCTACCCTATCATTATGGCGGTAGTTGGAACTTTATTAATTAGTATTATCTTCTTATTCGTTATTCCAAAGCTTGCAAAGATTTTTACAAATATGAAAATGGACCTGCCTCTACCAACTAAGATTGCGATGGGAATTTCCGACTTCATGCTAAGTTTCTGGTGGTCTATTCCACTTATGGTTCTGGCGGCCCTGTGGCTGTTTAGAAAATGGATCAATACACCAAAAGGCAAGAGAAGATGGGATTCCATCCTATTGAAATTGATCATTATTGGTAATCTTACAAGAAAGATCAATGTTTCGAGGTTTTGTTCAACTCTGGCGACTTTATTAAACTCCGGAGTTCCTATATTAACTTCTTTGAACATTGTTAAGAACTTGATCCCAAATATGTTGATCAAAGACGCGATCGACAATGCAAAGGATGCAGTTAGTGAAGGTGCGTCCATGTCAGGACCGCTTAAAGAAAGTGGTCACTTTCCAAACATGGTTACCCACATGGTCAGCCTTGGGGAAAAGTCTGGAGAGCTTGAGGACATGTTAAAGATCGTTGCCGAAAATTATCAAGAACAAG
>JAGSHJ010000264.1 GCA_023954595.1 Bacteriovoracaceae bacterium
AACTTTCTTAAAAAAATCAAATGATTCATCAATGGACATTCTTGAAACGTCCATAATCCCAAAATCTTTAACCTTTACCGCTCGTGCATAGTCGTTGAGTCTTTGCCCTTCACAAGATGGACACTCTTCAATATTCATAAAGTCTTCCAACTCTCCACGAATCTTTTCAGAGCCGGTTTCGTTGTATTTTTTCTCAAGCCAAGTCTCAAGACCAGGGAAGGCCTTCTTAAAGGTGTACTTGGAGTTTTCAGATTCAAAGTTATAAGTATATTCTTTTGAGCTACCTTCAAAGACAACTTTCTTTAGGGCCTTTGGCCATTTTTTAAGAGGAACATCCTCTCCAACGCCTTCAGCATCCAAGATGCATTTGACCATTTGATAATAGAACCCGCTCTTCTTTGCCATAGGAGCAATTGCACCTTCTTCAAAGCTTAGCTTTTCATCAACAATATACTTATTCTTATCAAACACCTTCGTCTCACCAAGCCCATTACACTTAGGACATGCACCTAATGGCGAATTGAAGGAAAAAAGTCTTGGCTCTAATTCAGGGTAACTCTTATTGCTTTTATGACTGAAAAAATGCTCAGAGTAAAATTCCTCAACATCATCAGAAAGCACATAGATACTGCCTTCACTAATCTTTAACGCTTGTTCTACCGAGTCACTTAGTCTGGCCTTAATGCCATCTTTAACAACAACTCTATCAACAACGATTTCTGCGTTGTTCTTTTTTGTCTTAGCAAGCTTTACCGACTCGTCCAATGGTTGAATAACTCCATTGACACGTATTTTTGAAAAGCCCATAGACATAAACTTTCCAAGTAGCTCTTTATGCTCACCCTTTTGATTACTGATTATAGGGGCCAAAATTTGAAGTTTTGTACGAGCTTTCTTCTCTAACAACTTCTCTACGATCTGTTGTGCTGATTGGGCCTGAAGCAGCTCTCCTGATTCAGGACAATGCGCATCTCCCACCCTTGCATATAAAACACGTAGATAATCATAAACTTCGGTTATTGTTCCAACGGTAGATCTGGGATTGTTACCTGTAGATTTCTGGTCAATTGCAATTGCCGGAGAAAGACCTGTTACGCTCTCCACCTCAGGTGGTTCCATTTGCCCCAAAAATTGACGCGCATATGAGCTCAAAGATTCAATATATCTTCTTTGACCTTCCGCATACAAGGTATCAAAAGCTAGGGATGATTTTCCAGAGCCAGATGGGCCTGTGATGACAGTCAAAGTGTTTCTTGGAATGTCGACTTCAATATTTTTAAGGTTGTGGGCCTTGGCGCCACGAATAGAGATATAATCCATGCGGGTATCTTAACTAATAAATTAGACTTCATCCATAGAACTTTTTATACTTGAAGGATGAAGTCATTAATTATCACATTCTTGTTCTCCATTAGTTCTTTGGCCGAATTGGCCGTTATAAAGCAAATTAGGGGTGAAGTATATCTGGGAGATGTCTCACTCAAACCAGGAGCTAGGATTAAACAAAATGGTATGCTGCGCTCGGGTAAAAACTCATTCGCTCGCATTAGCATTCCACATATGAATAACACGTTGATTTTAGGGCCGAATTCAACTCTCAAGCTTGTGCTAGACTCACCTACACCCAAGGATAGATTAAACCTACGAGACGGCATAGCTCGCTGGATAAGCTCAGAGAATAAAGGCAACTCCTCTAAAGCGGCCATGAGCTCCCTATCTGCCTCAATGGGTGTTCGTGGCACAGACTTTCTAGTTATCGCAAATAAGCTTCTAGGAGAAACTGAGATCATCATGTTTGAAGGTCAGGTGCTATTTCAAAGTAATTCCGACAACACTGATAAAGCACTACTTACTAAAAACCAGTGGGGTGGTATTGGTGGAAGATTTGGTTCTTCAATAGGTAAGGTTCTGGATCTACCGACCTCTGTGGTGAAAGCTTTTAAGACCAAGCTTTCACCTTAAGGTATCTCTTTAGTGATCTAACACGATATTTGCGGTTGATCTCATCAATAACATCTTTTTGGCAGTGTGATATGCGATAAGAAGATTTAAGAGAACCGACCTTCTATGTGCAATGTACATTAGATCATAAGTTAGCTTTTCTTGTGCTGGTGCATCATAGCCACATGCAATTTGAGCAAGTCCTGTGATTCCTGGTTCAACTAGATGCCTTTTCTCATAATCTTCAATTTCTTTTTCGAAAACCAAGGTGAACTCAGGTCTTTCAGGCCTTGGACCTATGAAAACCATATCCCCTTTTAAAACGTTTAAAAGCTGAGGAAATTCATCAAGGTGAGACTTGCGCAAGAACTTACCAAACACAGTAATTCTTGGATCCCCTTCCCAACTCAAAGTATGCCCTGTGCTCTCTTCAGCTTTGTCGATCATGGATCTGAACTTTAACACATCAAATAGTTTCCCATTTCTACCTACCCTAGTTTGCTTGAATAAAATAGGCCCAGGCATAAATACCTTAATTCCTATTGAGACAGCAGCCAGGATGGGTGAAAACAAGATCAGAAGTGCAAAAGCGCAAAACCGGTCAATCAAATGAAACTCTACATCAGAGCCCGCTTGTGTTTGAAAATACCATTTAAAGCCGGGATCAACCCACTTTGAATCCTTTTCACGCGAACTCAGTTTTTCTTGATAAAAATCTTGGAAAGGCGAATTGTAATTTTGGACAGTAAACGATTTCATAACCAACTCCTTAATAGGCAAAGCATAGTTGTAATGGAAACAGGCCAAATAAAACAGGGCGGGCCATTGAACTACAAATCGACATCCACCCTGCGTGGTTGATTTTAAATTAGAATTTTCCTCACTCGTTAATGAACATGCTCCAGCTCTCATAAAAGCTCTTTCGGTCCATTTTTATTTTTAAAATTTCACCTTCATCTTTAGACATTTTGTCTCTCTGTAAGGCCTTAGTGAACACGCCTTTTAAATAACGTGACTTAAGTTCATTCTGCATAGGAAGACCTAAATGTCTTGCAAGCTTTAATCTCAAACCTATGCTCTTTAATTTGATAGTTGACCAAAACTTTTCAACTACTCCGGAACTTAAATCTTGTTGATCTTCAACAACGTGTACGACCTTTACGATGCAACCAAATTGACGAAACACTTGTGCGCATTTGTCAGCCAGAACAGCACTATCGTTTAGACCTACAAATACATAAGGGCCACTCGGCAGTGCAGCTTTTACGGAATTAATAAGACCTGGCACATACTCGTTTAAAGAGGCTACTGGCCACATCCCTTTTTCAAAGGCATCAACAGTTGCACCAAACATTGGATGGCCTTCAATTAGTGAGCTAATTTTAGAATAACGATTAAGCTCTGAAGTTAAGTCAGAAAAACAAACCACTGGAGTCTTACTCCCATAGGGTTTAATTTCCACCAATCCGGGAGCACTGTATTTAACTTGGGGAGCTTTTTGTATATCCTTTAGACGCTTAGTGGATTTTTTACTTAATACTTCTCCTGTATCAATTTCAAGGGGAGAAGGAAGTTTTTTTCTATCAACTTTACTACTCAAAGTTAGTGGAAAAGAATCTAAGCTAATAATGTGTGCCGGAACCATATAGCTTGGAAGCTTGGTTCCCATATACTTTTTAATCTTACTCTGCTCTTGGGAAGGGCCTTTAAATTTTACATAAGCAACCAATCTTTGATCACCTGGACGATCTTCACGCAGGCTTACAACAGCTTGCTCAATACAATTATGTTCCTGAAGAACATACTCAATTTCACCAAGTTCAATCCTGTATCCTCTAAGTTTAACTTGCCCATCGCCTCGGCCTAAGCACTCAAGAACACCTTCATTATTAAACCTTGCGAGGTCCCCTGATCGGTACATAAGACCTTCTCCTGTGAATGGATCTGGTACAAAGAGTGATTTTGTTAGCTCTTCTCTATTGCAAAATCCCCTACTCACTCCAGCACCACCGATAAATAATTCACCAACACCACCCATGGGTACAGGATTTAGATTAGAGTCTAGAACGTAAAAGGTAGTGTTCTCTATCGGCCTTCCCACCAAAAATGGAGGTTTTGTACTCGTTATTTTGTGACAAGAACACCATACAGTTGTTTCAGTAGGTCCATACATGTTCCATACAGATTCACACTTTGTAACAAGCACACTGGCCAAGTCTAGGGGAAATGGCTCAGCACCACACAATGCCTTAAGAGATTGATCAGGGTTAAAGCCAGCACTTAAAAGTAGCCGCCAAGTTGCGGGGGTGGCCTGAATGTAGTTTACCCCATTGGCCTGGACCAAATTCTTTAACAGTTTCCCATCAATAGAATCGTGTTTTTGTGCTAATACAATTTTGGCCGAGTTGATAAGGGGCAGAAATATTTCTAGTACCGAAATATCAAAACACATTGTGGTATGTGCCAATACGACATGACTCTCATCTATCCCGGGCTCGTTTTGCATCCCAAGAAGAAAGTTCATTGCATTACGATAGGTGGTTTGTACGCCTTTAGGCCTACCCGTGCTACCGGATGTGAAGATGACATACATAACATTATCTAGATCAAAGGA
>JAGSHJ010000474.1 GCA_023954595.1 Bacteriovoracaceae bacterium
CCTGGTCACAAGTTAAGTGGTTTTGGCGCAAATCAAGGGTGGTTATATAAGGTTAATGGCGGCGTTTGGAAAAGGACAATTCATGATGATCAATGTCCATGCAATAATAACCTAAGACATGAGCTTCAGTTTTCATTATTACGAATACTAAATGAATCTTTAAAAGAAGGTGGAATTGTTTGTGAGGACAATTTAAATTATTACCAGAAGGATTTAAAAAGTGTCTAACAAACCGTTGCTGTTGGACAGTTTTTCTGCTGTGATCCAAAATTCCCGCAGAGCTTGGCGTTATGCAGATACGATTAAGGAGCATATGTAAATGGAACAACAATGTTTATTCGGACCTAACTTTTTAGAAAAACTAGTAGGAAAAGCCATATTACATGATCCAAAAGTCGCGATTGTTGAATTAGTAGCAAATGCATGGGATGCGGGGGCTAGTGAGGTTGTTATTACATGGCCAACAAAAGAAAATGAACAATTCTTTTCCATCGAAGATAACGGTAGCGGTTTAATGGAGAAAGAATTTACTTCTAGATGGAGAACGCTTGCTTATGACCGAATCGGTGTACAAGGAAGTGTGATTGTCGTAAATAATAGAAATCGCACAGTATTTGGAAAAAATGGTGTCGGTCGGTTTGCGGGATTTTGTTTTGGTGAGTCTTATTTTGTTGCTTCTAATAAAGAGAATGAGCATATCGAATACCAAATAATGCCTGGGGGTGGAGAATCGCCGTTTTCTCTAGTTAAGAAGAAGCCAATTACTTATGTTCGGGGAAACGGAACAAAGATTTTTGTAAGAGATAAGTCGTCACTGCGGATAGACGAAGATACGGTTAGATCTGAGATCGGAATGAGATTTTTAACTGACCCGTCATTTAAATGTACTGTAAATGGTGTAATAGTAAATTTTTCGCACGTACCAGAAGAGAATATAGCGGAACATCGTATAAACCTAGAGTCCGGTGATGCAATAAATATAGTAATAATTGATACGAGCGATGCAGATAAAACCACAAAACAACATGGTATTGCATGGCATGTTAATGGGCGATTGGTTGGGGAAGCGGACTGGAAAAGCTACGGGTTTGACGAGATTATTGATGGAAGATCATCTGAGGCCAAGCGGCACACATTTATAATTGAAGTTAATTTTTTGGCTAATACTGACTCGGTTAAGAAAGACTGGACAGGTTTTAATATGACGCCGGAGTTCGAACAAGCAAGGAATGCAGTGTTTGATTTTGTTAAAGCGCATATATTTGGGCAGACAAAACAAAAGAGAGATCAGGTATTCTCTAACGTTAAAAATGCACATAGGAGAGAACTGGAGAAATTAACACCTCTTCGAGTCGAACGTTGGGAAGAGTTTGTCACTGAAATTCAACGTGAATGTACAAATTTGAATGAGAAGGATCTTCTTAAGCTATCCAGTGTCTTAATAAAAATGGAGCAGTCTGATACAAAATACTCACTTATTAGTAAATTACACGAGCTTGATCCTAGTCAGATTGATAACCTGCATAATATCTTAGCTGATTGGAGTTTGGATCTTGCCAAGGAGGTATTAGACGAGCTTCAAATAAGATTAAGGCTACTAGATGAGCTACGGGATAGAGTATTAGATGTTAATACAAAAGAAGTCCAAGATTTACAACCGCTATTTCATCAGGGATTATGGATATTTGGTCCAGAATTTGAAACAATCGAATTTACGTCTAATGAGGGAATGACGAAGGTTATTCAAAGTCTTTTTAAATCAGATATTAAGGGTAGTCGAAATAGGCCTGATTTTGCAATTTTGCCTGAGAGTACGGTAGGTAGTTACTCGTACCATAAGTATGATGATGATGGCGGTGAAATTGGAATTGATCGACTTGTTGTTGTAGAACTTAAAAAACCAGGAATACCCATTAGTACAGACGAGAAGGGTCAATGCTGGAAGTATGTGAGCGAGCTTCTTAAGAAAGGCTTAATTAGTAGGGATACTCGAGTAACGTGCTTTGTATTGGGTAGTGAAATTGATCCTTTCGAACGGGATGCTAGAAAAGAAAATAACGAGAGGTGCACAATTCAGCCTTTAGATTACCAAATTGTGATTTCTCGGGCTAAAAGCCGCCTACTGAAATTGTATGATCGTGTTAAAGGCGCACCATTTTTGGAAGAGCAGCGTAAAGATCTTGAAGCTAATGAGAGGCAGAATGTTATTGAGTTTGAGAAAAAAGCATAACAAATGGCTCCAGACAGACGGCCAAACCTACGCTGATTCTGTAGTTTCGCCGCACTCACTTTACCTCAAAACCTATCCGGTTTAGACACATGAGAGCTAGGTGTTAATGACCGCTTTTGGCACGTAACAGCCTGAGATTTGGAACGGACTACTGTGTATTCTGCATCGACCA
>JAGSHJ010000495.1 GCA_023954595.1 Bacteriovoracaceae bacterium
AGATGGAAAACTTAAATGTACTTTTACCACTAATGGCAATGCTGGGATTAGGGAGCTGCTTAATCCAATACACTTCTTCAAAGAAGGCGCAGATGAGGCTCGCACTGGTAAAAAAGGAGGGGGAGAAAAATTAATTAATGGCTGGACACCAATTAAAGAATTACCCATAATTCTTCAATGCGATCCAGTTATATTATCTTTTCCTTCCTCTCGCTGTTTATCTTTGGGTTGATAGACAATGCAAGAGGGCCAATTTACCCAAAAGTCATTGAAGCATTTGGTATCTCCAACTCTTTGAGTTCCTGGATATTCACATTAACTTCACTTGTCTCATTTCTGATTACACTTGCCTCACCATGGTGGCTAAAAAGAATGGGAGCTGTGAAGGCGAGTAAGGCCGCAATTGCTTTTCATGGACTGGCGCTGATAGTGATGGGCGCATCAAGCATCTACGCTCAAAGCTTCTCCTTATTTCTCGTGGCCAGCGCAATTCTAGGAATTGCTATGGGAATCCAGAGTGTGACACTAAATCTCATTATTTCTAGGGTTTCCACTCCACTCAATGGTAGAAAGCTCTTTTCAGGACTTCACGCCATGTACGGGGCAGCTTCATTTTGTGCTCCTCTCATTATAGGTCTTGTTTTTCGCTATGAATTCTCATGGCAGATATTTTTAATCTTTTTAGCACTGGTCCCGTTGGGGCACTTTTTCTTCTTTAAGGATCTGGCACCTCTGGGAATCGCTCAAAAGGTTGAAGTGGAAAAGCCTGTAGCAGGTAGCACAATCGTAAAGCTTGGGATTATCTTCTCTTTTTATATTGCCACTGAAATCCTTCTTTCATCTCGTTTAGTTGTATACATGTATCAAGTAGAAAAACTTGATATCGATTTGGCCTCAATGTTACTTACGGCCTTCTTTGTTCTGCTTCTTGGTGGAAGGCTGTTGTTCTCATTCTATTCAGTGCCAATTAAAACTCTGACTCTTTTAAGAATCTCAGTTGGTGCGACTCTCACGTTTTATATTTTAGGGCTCTTAGTCTCTCCGTACTTTTTACCACTTACAGGGCTGTCTATTTCGTATTTCTTTCCCTATGGGATGGACTACATAAAGAACACTTATAAAGAAGCTGAGGCAATTATCCCCAAAGTCATGATGTTCGTTGGGGCGATGATAGCTGGAATGCATGCGATCTTTGGGGTTGTATCTGATCTATATGGGCTCTATGGAGCAATGTGGCTAGGTGTTGGTTTTACAAGTGTAGTCTTTGTTCTTTTAGCACTTTTAAAATAATTTGCCAGAAGGGCACATGGCCATTTACAATAATAGTATGAGAATTATTATCCTTACATTATTCATGGTCTCTTGTGGTGCTATCAAATACAAAAAAGATAAGGTTGCTGATAAACCAGTAGTTAAAACACAAGCGAAAGTGAAGGCCAAAACACCTAAACGATTGGCAAACTGGGCGGACAACTACTACGCTCATACAGTTATTAAAGTTGAAGGCCCTATTGTAAATGAGACACCTGAGCAAATTTTGAAAGTGTGTCAGGGAATAGACTTAAGAAGTGCTCGTGGTTATGGCAATTCAGAAATTTCAAAGATTGAATTCAAAAAACGTACTTTAACATTTAAAACTAAAGACGGATTCGTTGCAAAAGCACATGTCACTCGAGGAGTCTGTCGAGAGCTTGCTCTTTTTCAGGCAAAGACGAAAGACAAGAACTCTGGCTTTAGAAAGAAAATAAAATTTGTCTCTATTGAGTATATCTACAATGGGCCAAGTTTTGTGACCGAGTTGGTCTTTGACTCAAACTATAAGGGTGTGAGTTTCACAGTAAAATAGGGCCAAAGTGCCTATCTATTTGACACCGTTTTATTAACTAAACATTAATTTATTTGTAAGTTCTTAATATTTCATACCTTTTTATGGCGCTTTCCTTGCTTTGTATTAAGTAGTTCTTAACTGAAACACTCAAGCAAAGGGGAGTATTTTGAAAAAACTAATTATCGCAGCAAGCTTACTATCATTATCATCTTATGGAGCAACTACTGGAGACTTATTACTTCAAGGGGTTGTGAACGACGTTCTATCTATTGAAGTTACTCCAACTGCTGATGCCACTGATCTTGATATTGTAGCAGGTGAAAGTGCATTGTTAGTTGCTACAGTGGAAGAGAAGTCCAATGATTTGGATGGATACACT
>JAGSHJ010000118.1 GCA_023954595.1 Bacteriovoracaceae bacterium
GATATAGCTTGATAGAGCAGTCCCAACACCATCTCCAATACCAGGAATTAGGCCTATTAAGGAATCGATGCCAAATCGAAACGGCCCAATATTAAACTTTGAATCGAGAAGTTTAGACAACAGACGTATATCGTGTAGAGATGATTTTTTATTGATGAGCGAAACCTTTTATGAGCTTATTCGTAAATGATATTATGAGCACCGGTTTTTTTCAATAATTGTTCGGCCTTGTCTTTTTCCTGCAGTTGAATATGGAAATCCACAACAACCTGATCACCGTTGAAGTCAGATTCATCTATATCAACTTTGTCTTCGCTAAAAACGACAGCTAACGCAGTTGAAAAAGCAGGTATCGTAAATGCCCCTATGGCACCAATCGCCACAACAGTTTGCCAGAAGCTCATATCCTGAAATGTGGTAATTGACTCGGTCGCCAGAAGAATATAACCAATGAGTCCACCCAACAAAAACCCAGAGATGGCACCATAGACTAAATTTTTACCAACTTTACGAGTAACGTTTCCTCTGGCATTGAAGTTCTCCACGTGTCCCCATTGTTTTTTGTAGTAACTAATATGGCTTACATGAATCCCTCGTTCTTTAAGTGTCTTCATAGAACTTCTGGCCTGAGTTGGCCTTCCGTAGAATGCTTTTAATCCAATCTCCATGCGAGTACTCCTCCTGCACATTAAAGAATTTGACCAAAGGTTAAAACATTTAATGTTAACCATATGGGCAAAGCTATAACTTAAATAGTTTCAACTTTCATGCCAGTCTAATTCAACAGCGTAGAAATAAGATTATTTCTAGTAACTGGCTTTTTTAATACAAATTTCACATCGTCCTTCCACTTATCAAGAGAAGGCTCATTAACATTACCTGTAATAACTCCAACTTTTTTTAGAGCATCAGGATTCCACTTCGCCAACCTAGACAAAAACACATCTCCACCAACCTCTGGCATTAACCAGTCAAGTAAGATGTAGTCTGGGCTAAAACTCTCCAGTTCATCTCGGGGAACATCCCCATTTTCATACTCTTTGACGTTGGCCCCAGGAAGTGCGCTTAAATAAAACTTTACTAAGTTTCTATTTTCAATTGAATCTTCTACAATCATGACTTTAAGGTCATTAGGTGGAGTGGATGCCTCATCCTCACTATCATTGCTGTCTGGAGAGACTTCTCCAGCAACCACTAAAGGAAAGCTCAGTCGAAATGTGGTACCAGTCCTACCAGTACTCAAAAGTTTTAAATCTCCACTCATCTCTTTCATGATTTTTTTAGAAATAGACAGACCAAGGCCTGTGCCTCTTAGAGAGGACATGCCGGAGTTATCTTGAGCAAACTCACCTTTTGTAGAAAATAAAGGCGTGAAGATCTTATCTGCATCTGAACTTGAAATGCCACAACCTTTATCTGAGACATCACAGTAGAGTTGATTCGAATCGTGGTCGGCATGGATGCAAACCCTAACCTCGCGATCATTTTCATCGACCATAGAGTGTAGGCCATTAATATATATATTAATTAAAACCTGTTCTATTAAAGCGGCCTCAACCTTGACTTTAAAATTATCTTGGCTAATTTTATTATCAATTATAAATTCACTTCTAAAATTCTCAAACTGCTCTTCAACAAACTCAAACGCGCCTTTTGCGAGTTTTTCTAAGTCCTCCAGAACAACTTCCCTATCACTTGGCCTAGCAAAGTGCAGGAGCCTATGGGTGAGATTTGAGGCCTTCTTAATATTTAATATGGCCATTTCTACAAGATCGTTTTTACTTTCCTGATCCTCAATAAAACTTAAGCACTCCAGACTGCCTAATACAACATTATGAATATTGTTAAACTGATGAGCAATTCCGCCAGTCATAACACCTAAGGTTGCGAGACGATCATTTTCAATTTCACGTTTGTGCTTTTGTTTAATGCTAGAGATATCTTCAACTAGTATTGAGGCAAGGTCACCTTCTGGACCAATAGCAACAGAGAACCACATTGAGTCTTCTTTTTTAGTATCAACTGTAACTTCAAACTTGACGCGTTTGTTAGTGGAAAAAGCACGACTTAGCTTTTTTGCCAACTTCGATCCAAGCTCCTCACGTACGCACTCATTTAAGTGAGTCCCCACACTTGGTCTATTGTTATACACATATTCACTTTCGTTTAGGTATTCAACTATTTCCAGGTTCCTGTTAACGACTATAAAGACATTTGAAGAGAGTGCCGTAAATTTTTGATAACAACGAACCTCTCTCTTTGCCAATTCGAGTTCTTCTTTGAGCTTATTTATTTCATCCATCCCACATCCTAGTATAGTTTTTTATAGCGCCGCCAGACATAGGCCTTCAACAAAGGAAATGTATCTTTATTTTTACATTTAAAAATGAGCAGATAATGACTATTACAAAAAAGGGCCTTAACTTAATCTATTATGCGAGGGAGGCAAAATAGATGCTAAATTCAGTCAGCGTAGTGACTCACGTACATAATCAAAATAAAGAATTGAAACATTTATTAAGAGGTCTTAAGAAAGTAAATTTTTCAGACGAGTTAGTTGTTGTTGCCATGGGAGAAGAGGATCCACATGAGCTAATAACAGATGATTTAGATTTTTCAGTTAAGCTCTTCTATATGGAAAGACCCTCAAGTGAGCTTCCTCTGGCACAAGCAAAGAATATAGCATGCTCTATGGCCCAGGGAGATACATTAATCTTTTTGAGACCAAACCAGATACCATCTCAGACAATTTTAGAGAGTATTGTTGGAGTTCTTCAGCTACATTCACAAAGTATTATTTTAGGAAAGCGAAAATCATTGCAGAAGGTTCCGCACAAGAACTGGAGTTTTAACTTTTTGGACAAGATTTGCGAAGACATTCCAATAAATAGTGATCAAGATGCATTCATTCACGGCAACTTTGCCCTAACTAAGAACTTATATCTTGAGATGAAGGGTTTTGATGAACGCTACAATAATCATAACACCTGTATTGACTTCTTTCTTGAGGCTAAATCAAAAGGTCTGAGCATCATTCACTCCAAAGAAGCAATTGCCTATGAACTCAAAACTAAAAAGCAAAAAGCCGACCGTATAGATTTAGATGCCCTTGTTCACAATTGTTCTGTATTTTTCTCAAAATGGGGATACTTTCCTGAAAAATCCATTTTAAATCTCCTAAAACATAGAGGCCTTATTCATTTTGATGAAAGAATGGGAACTGTAGAAAGAATCGGATAAAATAGACTTCACGCCTTAATTGAACTTAAGAAAATAATAAAAATTGAATTGAAAAAAGTAATGGGCCTTTCGGCCCATTAATAATTAAACGTGCATTAGTTCTTTCTTAAGAAGACCAGCGCTTCTTAATTGCTTGAAATTTTCGATTGCTTGGAAGTTAACATTGTCATAAGAGCCTAAGATAACACCTACACCCAGATCAATTGACTCAGTAAGGTTTCTGTAAAACTTCTGATAGATCTGCTCGTACATGTTTCTATTGCCATTAACATCGTATCCAACAGAGATGAAGATCTTCTTCACATCATTTTGCTTTGCCATGTAGTTTAAAAATTTAAGATCATGACAATTAAGTGCTAATTTTACTCCAATACCCATACTTTGGGACAAAAGTGCTGTTTGAAGGGCCAAATTCTGAGCAAAGTTGTTGCCTACAGAACAAACGACCATTTTATTTTCATAAGTGTTGTTCATATCTTTGAAGTACTTGGTCATCAAAGCATCATTGATCGTAGTAGCGACCATGTTAGTGAAATAGTCGTCATTTATCGTTTTCTTGTTCTCCTGGATATGATCCATAAGTGGTTGAACAATTTTTTCGATAAGTACGTTTGAATCTAAATCATATGTTTTATTAATTTCATGGGCCAAGATGCCAAGTTTTTTCCACTGAATGCCCATCTTGCAATTATGAAGGACTTCATTGGTATCGATTTCATTTTCTTTTTGAATTTTCTGTTTTGTTGATGGAACAAATTTGTCCAACATATTTAGTAGCTCTTCATCGGCCAGACCGGCGATGTCTGATATACTGTTTCCAAAGTCGACTAACCCTTTAAGAGCTTTAAGTCTTTTGATTTGCTCATTAGAGTAAAGTCTTCTTTTATTCTTATCTCTCATTGGAGTAATAGCATTATAACGGTTTTCCCATGCTCTTACTGTGTGAGAGTTGATTCCTGTAATCTTAGACACAAACTGAATTCCGTAGCGATAATTTTCTTCCATAACTAACTCCTAGTTTTTAAGTTGCGTCTAACCTAGCAAAGGATGTTCAAAAAAAAGTGAAGCCATGGTACAAAGTTTGTAAATTATTTTTTACACAATTAACTACGTCTTCTTAACATATGGCCATTATCACAAGAAAAGCCATCATACAGAAACACTCGACACACCTTCTCAGTCGGCTTTTTAAACATTCGATTTCGTTGAAAAACTGAAAAAGCCTTAAATTTTCGATGGAAAACTTGTTAATATTTTTTTACAAATATATAGACCGAAAACAAACAACCAGGAGGGGTTTTTGAGATTAATGGCGATTATTATTTTTACATTATCCTGTGGGATAAAAGAGCGCCAAAATCAAAACTCGACTCTTTCAATCAAGCCTCAAAAGCGAACTTCAAAAAAACGTCAAATAGATGCATCTAAAGAGCAAATAGCCCAATTCAGTATCTCTTACAAGCTCAATGGTTTCAATTCAGAACAAGAGCAAAAAATGAAGCTTGCACTCGACAAACTTCTTCTTGTTGTAAAGTCGAAGGCCTTCAAAGACGCTGTACTGAATCACGAGTATAAGGGTCAGAAAAGATTTTATAAAAACAAGGGAATGACAAACGAACAGATCTATAATCATATCTTAAACGGAATGGAAGATCTCTCTCCAGCTAAAGATCATGAAATGGATTTGGAGTTAACCCTCTATTATAGCAAAACTAATACAGTAGGATACACCTATCCAAACACGTCAGAAATATGGGTAAACGACAGATACTTCAATAAGTACTCTTTAGGAGAGGTCGCTAACAATGCGATTCATGAATGGTTACATAAGATTGGATTTGAGCACTCATTCTACAACAACTCAGATAGGCCTTACACTGTTCCTTACGCCATTGGAGAGATTGCTGAGAAGATCATTAATAGCTTATAGATTCGCCGTCAAATGAGGCGTCAATGACCTCTTTGAGTTGTTGTAATGAAATGGGTTTCTTTAAAATTTGTAACTTCTCGGGTGAAGATACTTTACTTGATATTTCGGCCTCGGAATAACCGCTTATAATAATAAATGGAATGCGAATTTCTTTTTCTTGAACTTTCTGAAAAAGATTTGAGCCTAGATCGTCCTTTAAGCTCTCATCACTTACGATACAACCAATTCCTTCAAGTGTTGGGTTCTCGTCAAGATAAGCGTAAAATTCTTTCCCAGACTCCAAAGTCACAGGCTCAAAACCTTGGCGCTCAAGGAACATTTTCCACATAGTTAGGATATCTTTGTTGTCATCAATAAGTATTAGCTTTTTCATATAGTTATATTTAACCACCCTATCCAAGTAAAAAAAACTTAATTTTTGATAATCAACCTAATTTGATCATTCGTTTAACATTAATTCAAGTATTAATAAATTGTTCCAATTATGCATCCAAATGGTTAAAATTACTTTAATGGTAACCGCCTTGCAAATATAACGAGAGCAATCTCTAGGATTAAAAAAGGTTCATGACATGCTTTATAGAATAACGATTACAATAACATCCCTAATACTAACTATGGCCTGCTCTTTAAGCCCTACAGGCAGAAGACAACTCACACTAATGCCTGAAGCTCAACTAGCAAAGATGGGGGATCAGTCATTCGAACAAATGCAAAAACAGCAACAATTAAGTGCTGATCCCAAAGTAATCAAAAGGATCAACTGCATCTCACAAAGAATCGTCTCCAGCATGAGTGAGGATAACGACTTTAGTGAATGGGATGTAAAGGTATTTGAGGACAAGGCCATAAACGCATTCGCTACCCCAGGTAAAAATATTGGCGTCTTCACAGGTCTAGTGGATGCGGCCAAATCAAATGATCAGATTGCAGCAGTCATTGGCCATGAGGTTGGACACGTTCTGGCAAAACATGGAAACGAAAGAATTAGTCAAACACTTATAGTTCAAGGTGGCCTTGTTGCTGCTGACATAGCTCTTGATTCTGAGAACCCAAGAAAAAACCAAATGATCTTGGCCGCTCTGGGAGTTGGAGCACAACTAGGAATCCTTCTACCCTACTCAAGAAAGCATGAGAGCGAAGCGGATCATATAGGTCAAAACCTCATGGCCAAGGCCGGTTTTAATCCAGAAGCAGCGGTTGAGTTCTGGCAAATCATGAAACAACAAAAGAATGGCCAGCCACCAGAATTTCTAAGTACTCACCCAGCAGCACAGAGTAGAATTGATAACCTCAATGAAAACCTAAAAGAGGCACAAGAGATTTATCAACAAAACAAAGCACGTTTCTCAAGCTGTCCTTCCTAAATTCACTGGCGCCTCCGTTGCAAAACTCTCTTATGTAGAGTTTTAAACGAATTCGGAGGCCAAATGAATCTTAAATTTTTAAATGCCTACTTGATCATTTCACTAATGGCAGTGTTAGGCCTTTCCACTTCTTCACATGCAAGAAAGTTTGTTCGTGCAGATACTGCAGGCCAGGCCCAACAGAGTGAACAAAAATTCATCTCCGTTAAGGGAGTTGTTAGCACAAAAGAAACACTCAAGTTTACTGGTGCCGACGTTGAGAGCATGCTCATAACCCTTGAAACAGAAGAAAACAAAACTCCAATTGTTATAAACCTGGGGGATGCAAACGATTTTGTTCGAATAAGTGAAGGTAATACTCAAATCCGGGCACTAGGAAGAATGGAGCAGGTTGGCAAACAACCGATTCTAATGGCCTCACAAGTCTACATTGATGGCAAATTGGTCAAACTCTCCAAAGAGATAAAAGCAGAATAAAGAACGGATCAAAGGATAAAGTATGAATAAGCAAATTGAAAAACTAATACAATCGAGCTCGAAATCTGATGGCCTGGTCCTTAGTGCATTTATAAATTTAAAAAGTGTAGATCATTCCCTAAAAAAGTTAAAAAGCCTTCTGATAAAAGCAAAGAATGAACTAGAGCACAGAGGTAGCTCAATCGAGAAAATTGATAACATGTTAAGGGACAACTTGGTATCTGGTTCAGAACTACAACTTGATAGTGGGTTAAAGGATGTGAACATCGCTCTATATATCTACGATGATAAGGTTATGAGCTTCAAGGTTAATCGAAACTTTGAAGACAGGTACATAATAGATTCAGCACCTTTTATATTGCCCTTAATTAGAAATAGTTTCATTGATGTGAAGTCTGTTATAGTCAATCGCGACTTCGTTAAAGTCTATCAATTTGAAAATGATTCACTAACTGAAATTAAAGCGGATCTCCCCCTCCTCAACTCAACAATAGACGAGTATGACAGCCAGGCATTGCAGGACAGAAATAATGACAGAAAGGATGAAGTAGTCCGATTATACGTTAAGAATCTTCTTGATAAGTTGTTCAATAATTACTTAAAACGCGAAGACAAGGTATTAATTCTATCAAACGAAGAATGTCTATCAGCAATAAAGTCTCAGATGGAATTGAGTCAATGGAAAAAGAATTTCATAGTGGAAAAGCACAACTTCCCAACTTTTAGTAAAAACGCGATAGCGGAAAGAGTTTTCAAGGCGATAGATAAAAACAAAATGAATCACTTCCAACCGGTTGATGAAAAAAAACACCGGGACTATCATTCTTTAAATACAATAAAAAAAGAAATAGATCCATACAACATAAGAAGTTTCATGATCCATGATAACTTAGTAGACATGGCACTGGCAAAGATTGACCATCATAAGGATCTAAACCAATTTATAATTAGGTTACTAGAGACCGGCATCAAGGTGTCCTCTTATGTGAACCTTAAAGAGAACTTTACAGTTGAGCTGAAAAACATTCAAGAACGAAGCTTCGTGAGTCAAATCTAATCAGACGTATTTTCGATTTCAATAATTTTGTTTTTTAACCCCTCCATAAAAATGGGGGGGCATTCTTTAAGATTACAATCAAACTCCCATGAAGCATCTACTCTATTAGCATCTTTGAAAGTAACCATCGCTCTAAAAACACCATCTACAGATTCCCCTTTTAGATAAAACGCAATACCACCTTCACTATTAAATTGAGCTGTAATGTGCTTTTTATTCAGATCTAAAAAGAGTTTTTTAATTTCGACTTTAACAAACTTACTATCCCCACTTTTGAAAATAGTATTTCCACGTTTTAGTTCTAAGTACTTTACCTCTCTAAAGGCCACAATATCTGAGGCATTAAAAAAACCTTCGATAAACCCATCTACAGCTGCAAGATCTATTGAGGCCTTCCAATCACTGAAAATCAAACCCGTATTTCCACCTTTTGCTCCTAAAATCCTCCAACCAATATCATTATAAGCAATCTGGGCCTTAAATAGACCATGCTCC
>JAGSHJ010000049.1 GCA_023954595.1 Bacteriovoracaceae bacterium
AATGCCCCTTGTGGAACGTTCAATTTCATCCCTTCAATTCCGGATAAAAGATCAATCAGAAGATCTCTTCTTTGTAAGAAAACATCTCTCATTTTTTGTACTTCATCTTTTTTATCTCTAAGAGCAACTAATGACGCTCTTTGAGCAATTGCATTTGCACCTGAAGTAAATTGTCCCTGAACCTTTGCACAAGCACTTGCAACTTCAACAGGAGCACCAATGAACCCGATTCTCCAACCAGTCATTGCAAATCCCTTAGAGACTCCGTTTACGGTGATGACACGATCTTTTATTGCATCAAATGAACCTAAGCTTGTATTAGGCTCACCGAAGTTGATGTACTCATAGATTTCATCACTTACAATGTAGCAGTCATGCTCTTTAAAAACCTCAACCAAAGCTGAAAGCTCTTCTTTGGTGTAAGAAGAACCTGATGGGTTACAAGGATTTGAGAAGATGAACGCTTTCGTCTTTGGAGTAAGTGCGGCCTTAAGTTGCTCTGGACTAATTTTAAAATCAGTATCAATAGTTGTATCAATAACAACCGGAACACCTTGAGCAAACTTCACCATCTCAATATAACTAACCCAATAAGGAGCTGGTAAAATAACTTCGTCCCCTGGGTCAACCACAGCAAGCATAATATTCATCAAAGAGTGCTTGGCTCCTGTGGATACAACAATTTGATTTGGCGTATAATCTAGGCCATTTTCATTTTTAAATTTTTGGCTTATCACCTCACGAAAGTCCTTGTAACCAGGAACTGGTGGGTAGTGGGAAAAGTTCTCATCAATAGCATTCTTAGCTGCCTCTTTAATGTACTCTGGTACATTGAAGTCTGGCTCACCTAGACTCAAGCTGATGATGTCTTTGCCTTGCTCTTTTAACTCAGTGGCAATTCTCGCCATTTTTAGTGTCGCACTCTCGGCCATGCTACTGGCCCTTTTAGAAATTTTACTCATTTTAGTCCCTAATTAGTGTCTATAAAGTAAGTCAGTAAATAAAGTTGTTTGCTCGTTAAAGTGATGCTTGCTCTCCCAGATTCTACTAGAGATATTAGTAAAGCCTTCGCCTACAATCTCCTTGTAAAATTCAGATGGTCTTCGCAAAGCGTACTTGTCATCAAATTCCAAATCTTCTATCTGCCTATCCAACTCTTTATCGGTTGGCACCGTTAGATATAAATACTTGATTCTTCTACTCAATGTTTTAACTACAAACTTTAAACTCTTTTCGTCTAAATACTGGAAAACTGAACAACAAAGTCCAAGATCGAAATTTAATTTAGAATGATCTTCTAGTGAACACCAATTCTCAAGGGTGTCATTGACGAGTTTGAGCTTAGTAGACTCCACAGGCCTGAGCTTTCGCTTTTTAGTGCGCTCAAATGCGTGTTTACTGGGCTCTAGTCCTAATGCCTTATAAGGAATGAAGGCCTTCATGGTTTTTTGAAATAGGTATCCGTACCCAAACCCGAAATCTGCAATACTTGATATATCGACTTGTTCGAGCTCAAAAAAGGCCTTTATATAATTAGCATGTTCTTTTGCGTTTCCAATTCCGTCCATAGTGAACGGCTGGGAGTAATTCTCATCCCAGTACTTTTTATCAAACGCCATTTAGAAAGTCGCACTTACTGGACAATGATCACTCACTGACTTGTAGCTCTCTCCTAGCTGCTCTTCATAAACGTCTCTACAGCCAACCTTTTCACAATGGCTACCAACTGAAATCGATTTAGGAGTTCCAAAAGACTTAGAATAAACAATGTGATCTAGAGTTGAGGCCTCTTCAATACCATCACTATAGCTTTTGCCTTTCCAGTAAGATGTACACTCTATAGCTTCTGCTGTTGTGGTGCTCTGAGTTCTACTTAGAAGGTTCAAAAAGTTGTGGTAGTCAGCATTTTTTAGATCATACCCAGTGGTATTGAAGTCTCCCATAGCAACGATCCGATCGATGCCTTTGTCTTCGAGATCAAAGATAATACTGGATACTGACTTGTATTGAGTAGCTCTACGAGAAATGTTTCTTTTTCCACCACCCGCTTTTAAATGAAGTGAAATTGCTCCAAGTCGCTTTGAATTATTATCTTCAAATATTGCAACCAATGCAGGACGCAGAGATCCACAGCCTGTTCTTGAGAGAGCTTGGGAAACTCTTTTATCTTCCTCTACACTTATAAGCTTTAGTGCTGATCGTTTATATAGAAAGCCAAGCTTTTGGCCACCACCGCCACCACAATTTGATAGTACCAGCTCATAAGCTTCAAGCTTACTTTCTACAAAGCTACGAAAGGATCTATGATTGAGTATTTCTTGCACAGCTAAGAGATCAGCGTCCATATCTTCAATCATCTGCTCTAACAATACCTTATTGGTACTAGACCCTGACTTGTCAAAATTTCTGATATTAAATGTTCCGGCTTTAAATGCATGGGCGGAAAGGGCCACAAAAAGTAAAATAGTCATGTACTTCACAAATCACCATCCTTAGTTGATTCTATCCGTTTGCGTATTATGAAACAGTCTGGCCGCTTTTATGGCAACTAAAAATTTCTCACTTCACGGTGGGTATATGATATTTTAAGACAGTAACGATATTTTTTAGAGAGGATTTATGAAGTATTTTTCTTTGGTATTTTTGCTAAGTTGTTTTTATATCAATGATTCAAAGGCAAAGGGGCCACTAGAGTGTCTAAGTGCAAGAGAGTATATTACTTCATTTGAATACCTTAGATCGAATAAAGAATTTGGTTTCAAACAATCTCAAATGCGCAAATTTGCAAACGAAGTTTCCAAAGGATGTAGCGGAGCATCCTCCAGATTCATAAAGGTAGCAAAACTTTTAACCGGTGTTGGCATTGATAGCTCTGAAGCACTTAATGGTGCACTAAAGTTTGTAAACTCTAAAGATGAAGTCGTGGATGTTTTTGTAAAAATCTTTAAAAAGGTTTATGAAGAAGATTTTCTGGATCTTGATGCAAGTACGGCCATGAAAACAAGTGTCAGACTTTCAGCGCAATTTAACGGAGACCCTAAAAAAGGTGGAAAAGACTTTGAGACAATAGCTCACTTTTGTAAATCCAGTGATGGCCTAGGACTCTCTCTTAAAGACTGCGCAAAGCTTTCAATGGACGTGACTGTTGCAGGTGAAAAATTTAATAAAAGAGTTTCAAAAGTATTTATTCAGTTATTTAAATTTTTATCAGATGACTCTGATGGACCTAGACTCGATATTAGCTCTTCTTTAAAAATAGCAAAGGAACTTGTAGCATTTGGTCCACTCACCTTTAAAAATTTTAAAACAGCTTTTGAATATGGGATTAGTGAAAAAGGATTAGGCCTGCCGAAAAAACAGGCCTTAACATTGGCCAGAACTCTGGCCTCTCGCTCAAGTCTAGAAGTTCCAAGTAACCTTTAGACCGTTTATAAGCCCCTTATTTGTTTTAAGTAACGCAGGAGAGAGCGAGACTGGTGCATAAATTTTCTTTTTATACTTTTCCTGCTCGCTTGCCACAGTTTCCCAGCGGTATGGAAAGAATAGAGGGATCAAAGATGCCACAGCTGATATACTAGCAAGCCCTCTGACCTTCTTTCCTTCATCAGTTGAATCATCAATTGCATCCATTAGATATAAAGAAGCTGCGAAGTTGGTTGTGGCACTTGCCCAACGAATCTTGCGCCCCATTGAACTTAGAGCGTTAATCTCCTCCTCTGCCAATCTTTCTTTTGTAAGCTTATCTCGCTTTGAACGATAAGGTTTTTTTCTAAGCTTTAAAAAGCTATTTCTATATGGCCTATATTTAACGCTTGCCCAAACACTTGCAACAAGCCATCCAGCTCCTACAGTCATAGCAACCTCTGGAGCATAGTTTTTCTCATCATCATCTCTGAGATTTGATCCGGCCATAATCCCCGTAGTTAAAGTCAGAAATGAAGACAATTGCAAAGCAAGGTTAGACTTCCAAGCTTGCCCTTCCTCAGAGCGAACCTCCATTCTAATTCGATCACTGGCCCTCGGCACAACATTCAACTCAGGGTAAGAGAATTCTTGGGCCTGCCCAAGTACTGAGAATGTTACAATCAATAGTGCAATAAGTTTCATCGTTCCCTCTTTTTGGAAATATTCATAAGCTCCTATAATATTAACGAAGATTTAATTTTTTAAAAGGCGGCGAAATATGTTTAAAATCTTTTCCTTTTTCCTTACTTTTTTGATCTCCTACTCTATTTGGGCAAGTCCTCATGTAGGAATCATCGTTAAACTACAAGGACAGGCCCAACTACTTACCAATCCTGCTCACAAACCATCAGGCAGTGGAAAGTCTATTTTGTTTGAGGGCGTTTACTATGACCTAATGAAGGCCAGACTTGGTACTAAAGTCAAAAACGGAAACATCCTCAGAACTGGCAATGGTGCTAAAGCAAAAGTTGTCTTTAAAAATGGTGATCAATTTCTTGTAGGCGAAGGAAGTGCTTATAAGATTTCATGGGCCAGAAAAAAGAAACAGAATAAAGAGCAAACAACGGTAGAGCTTATGTATGGCGCAATTCGAGGAGTCGTAGATAAGGATGGTCCTCGCCATAATTCAAGAGTTAAAACAAAAGATGCAGTCATGGGAATTAGAGGAACCGACTTTCATATTTGGCAACAAGGTACCAGTGGAGATAGCCAACTCTCGGTACTAAGAGGACAAGTGGAGCTTAAAACTAAAAAAGATAATAAGAGCTTAAAAGTAGAAAAAGGCTTCAGTGCAGAAGTTGCAAAGTCTGGAAAATCAAATAAGTTGAGCCTTCTAAAAACAACAAAGACTGACCTTATAAAAATTCACAAAGATAGCCGTATAGAAAAGCCGACTAAAGTGACCAACAAGAAGCTTGCGGCTCAAATCACAACTTTAGAGAAGAAGGCGTCACAGACAGTTTTAAAGGATATTAAAAATTACGACCCAAAGCTTTATAAAGTCTTAAAGAGTAAAAAGATTGAAGACACTGATCAGATTAATAAGATTGTTGTTGGAAAGGTATTCGTAAAAGCACCAAAGAAAAAGAAAAAGATTGGCGTGGATAGCTTAAACCTGGATGAAGACGCTTATGAGAAATACTTCAGAGTGGACGATCTTTAAAAAGTCTCTTTAAGCTGCTTTCTAACATAGAAGGCCAAAATCCCAAGGCCTGTTGCGAGGACACCCAGAGAACTGGCTAGTCCGATCCACAGGCCCATAACTCCCATCCCGGCCTCAAAGCTTAAATAGGCCCCCATTGGAATTCCAAATAGCCAGTACCCAACAAAAACCATAATTGAAGTAGTAACCGTTTTATCAACACCTCTTAATATCCCGGCCAGAGTAACCTGGAGGCCATCAACAATTTGAAACAGTGCCACTACAAATAAGAGGTTTACACCAAGTCTTATCACTTCACTATCTGTGGTAGTGATGGACATGAGTGCCGCTGGAAAGAAATAAAAGGCCGCTGCCGAAAAAGAAGTAAACATAAGTGTAATAAAAAGTGCTGCCTTAGAACTTAAGTCCACCATTATAAATTTCTTTGAACCGTATGCGTTTCCGACCTTGACCGCCACCGCACTTGAAATAGACAGTGGAATCATAAAGGTTATCGAGGACAGAGTCATAATGATATTATTCGTTGCGGCCTGAACGACACCAAGCTTTCCAGAGAGAACACTAACAGCACAAAAGGCCAGGACCTCCATAAAAAACATAAATGCGACAGGGTATCCAAATTTCATGACATCTTTAATAAATAGCCAAGATACTCTTCCCCACTTCTCACGGGATAGATAAAGTAGAAGGGCTATACAAAGAACGATTCTTATAATCAAACTTGCAACTGCCAGACCTTTTTCATCCATTCCTTCATAGGAGCCGACACCAAAAACTAAAACGTAATTTACAACCACGTTTAGAGCTACTGCTGCAAGTGCCATAAGATTTGGTGCAACCACCTCTTCAAATGCCTGCAAATATTCTTTCCCCGCTTGGAATGCTAAAGCAAACGGAAAAGACCATGCAACCACAGACATATAGAATGTCACAGGCTCCACAAGCTCAGGCTCAATACCAATGAGTTCAACAAGAGTCTCACCAAATATGGTTGTGATTAAAGACAGGACAATACCAGCACCAAATGAATAGGCCATAATAGAGCCTAAGGAATTACGGACTTTTTCACCCTTTCCAAGCTTGATCGCCAATAATGGGGACACTCCCATCATCAGACCAATACCAAATAAAAAGATAGGATTTATAAAACCATTGGCCACACCAATAGCCGCCACAGTCTTTGTAGAGTGAAGAGAAGCAATATACACGTCCCCTGCTCCAATCAACATTTGGCCTAATTGACCTAATATGATTGGAAAAGAGAGGACGAATAAGTCTTTTACAGTTTTAAATAAGTTTGGTTTTACTAATCGTTGCACTTTTCAATTTGGCGATACAAATAAAGGTTGTTCCCCTTTAGGTGCGCCTTTACCTTTTTGTACAGATCTTGATCTGAATATAGGCTTCCTAAGGTAGAACAGAACATTGTCTTATTCAACAAATTAAGTGCCTCTCCCTGCTTCGCAACAGGTGTAAGACTAACGGTTTCAGCTCGTTTATCCTTACGATTCCACTCAATTACGTTGTACTTAGTCTCCCAAGGCCAACCTGCAAATGTTTCTTCATAATAGATCGAAACCGTTTTTCCTTCATATGAATACATTTCATCTGCCAACTTTTCATCTCTAACAGAGAAATCGAAAGTTAAAAGATCCCCAGATCCCAAATCTAGAGTCCCTTCCCATGTCTTAAAAACCTTCCCCTTTTTGGATAGTTTAACAAGGTTTCCAGTTCGCTTGCCGGTAGAGATGGCAAAGTCCCAAAGCACGAGCTTTGCAACGAAAGCGACTGTAACAAGAATTACGGGTAGAAGAATTTTAAACTTTATACTTTTCATATTAGTTCCCAGCTACGGATAATGCCTCAAACCTGATCAATGGACAGAAGAAGCTTTTTCCAGAAGATGAATTGATTTCATTTCCAATTGCATTGATATTTTGCAACATTTTATAGAAGTTTCCAGCAACAGTCACCCCATTGACGGCCTGAATGCTTTTTCCATCCTCAATTAAATAGCCTGATGCGCCAAAAGAGAAGTCTCCAGACATAAAGTTCAGACCTGAGTGCAGCCCCTGCATATTATGAATTTCAAAATATCTTCCAGACTTAACCTCACCTTCGGCCTTGCTTCCAGATTGAATTACAGTAGTTGTTCCTGAAACTCCAAGAGCGCTTTTCGCACCTCTTGCTGCCCTAAAGGTATTGTCCGTTTTAAAGTACTTAGAAGTCGCACTATTATGAAATAGATTTGAGAACACACCATTTTTCACAAGACTAAGATCAGCTCTTACATAACCTTCAGAATCAAAAGGACTTTTAAAGAATCCAGGAGTGTACATAGGCATATCCATAATGCTTAATTCTTCATGACCTATCCTCTCACCTAGTCGATCAAACATAGGATTACTCTTCTCTTGTGCCCTCTTTCCAGAAAACATTCCTCTAAAGGCCCCAAATAGACTTTCAAATTGATCGATTGAAAAGATGACATCATATTTACCTGTCTTTAAAGGAGATGCATTTAACCAATTAAGAGAATGATTGTAGCTTTGTTCAACACATGACTTCCAATCTAGGGAATTATAGTGTTTACCAACAGTACCGTGGTAGAACATTGAGTTTTTATCACCCTCTTTTAATAGTGCTGAAGTGTAACAACTTACATAGCTTTCAAAGTCATATGCAAACGTTCCCACAGAGTTGAGATAGTGTCCTTCAACAGAAGATTCGGAAAGACCGTTATAAGGAACACCCTTAACACGTTCATCTTTTTTCCGAACTTCAGACTCTAACTTTAAACATAGATCTATTTTGGCCTGTGGATCTAATTCCTGCTCAACAGGCTCAACATCACCCATGTGAACAAGATCTTCTTCTACAGCATGTTCAATTTTTTCAAACTCATTCACCTCTCCAAACCTAGAGTTCTCTACAGCTTTTTTGGCAGTATCTTTTAGAGCTTCATCATCAAAGGCCTCAGTATAAGAGATGCCAACTTTTGAATCTTTTATAACTCTAATTCCTGCAATTTTTGATCCAGAAACTTTATATGAGTCCAGTTCTCCCTCTTGAGCGCTCATAGATAGGGATTTACCTGTATTAAATATTACATCAGAGCTCTCCGCCCCTTCCTTGGAAGCGAAGTCGATGAGTTTTTGCATTAGTTTTTTATTTTCTAAATTCATTGCTTACCTCCCACCTACTAAAATATCTTCAACCTTAACTGGAGGTTGTCCTACAGTTACAGGGATAGATCCACTTACCGATCCACACATTCCGGCCGCGTATTCAAGGTTGTCTCCAACCATAGAAATCTTCTTCATGATATCTTCGCCTTTACCAATTAGGGTCGCACCTTTAACTGGTTTTTCAATTTTGCCATTTTTAACAAGATATCCCTCTTCCACTGCGAAGTTAAACTCCCCAGTTCCAGGGTTCACAGAACCTCCTCCCATTGATTTGGCGTAGATACCGTCATCCATTGACGCGATCAATTCTTCAAGCTTGTGAGGTCCTGCTTCAATATAGGTATTTCTCATTCTAGAAGCAGGTGCAAATTTGTATGATTGCCTTCTAGCTGAGCCTGTTCTTTTGTGGCCAGTTTTTAACTCTCCCATTCTATCGCACAAGAAGTTTTCAAGTTTTCCATTTTTGATAAGTTGGGTTTTCTGAGTACTCATTCCCTCATCATCAATTGAGAGACTTCCCCATAAGTTGTCGATTGTACCGTCATCCACAGCACTTAGTGCCTCGTGTGCGATCATCTCTTCTTTTTTGTCCCAAAATACAGAAGCTTTCTTCTGAACAGAGGTAGTCTCTAAAAGGTGTCCGCAGGCCTCATGAAAGATTACCCCGCCAAAACCATTATCAATTACAACCGGCTTATTACCTGCTGGACAAGGATCGGCATATAAAATGGTGTGTGTTTTTTTCCCAAGATATTCAGCAATCCAATTCATATCCAGGTTTTCAATGAAAGAGTAGCCGCCTCTTGCTCCGGGATTCCATGAACCACTCGTTTGTGCTTGACCATCTTTTGCAACGGCACTTGTAGCAATTCTACAATATGGACGGGATTCAGTAGCATACAGGCCTTCACTATCAAAGATCTCTACTTGCTGATTGTATTGAACTAAAGAAATATTTACTTGGGCGATGTGCTCACCTTGCTGTCTAACTAGTGTGTCTAACTGCTTGAGCTTTGCAACCTTTTGATCCAGTGGTGTTGTCTTATCTTCAAAAGCACCAATTAATGGATAGTTTGCATTATTAAAGCTTGCATTAAATCCTCTGTCAGTTGCCCTTTTCTTTTGTGCGGCAAGGTTTCGAGTAAGTTCCAAAAGATCTTCTTTTTTGGCAGAGTTTGTATATCCGTAGAGATATTGTTTTCCATAAATTAGTCTGACACCAATTCCAAAATCAGTTCCCGACTGTATATCTTTAACCTTTGAACTATTAAATGATAGGTTTTGAACATTCTTTCTTTCAACAAATACATCAGCAAAATCCGCCCCTAAAGAGATGGCCTCATGCAATACATCTGCGGCAATATTTTTATCAAGCACCTTGAACTCCTTTTCGATATGATCTAAATATTATAACGACTACTGTGGCCGCTGCATAGGCGGCTAAAATTGAAGGATTTACTATGAAATATAAAAAAATTGGTGTGATGTGTGGATCAAGCGAAGCATGTGATCAACACTTTTTAGATCTTGCAACAGCTCTTGGAGAGGCCCTAGGCACTCTAGGACACGAGATTGTTTATGGTGGTGGTGCCAAAGGACTTATGCGTAGAGTTGCAGATGGAGCTCTAAGCAAAGGTGCAAGAGTAGACGGTTTCATACCGGAATTCATGATTAAGGTTGAGTGGGAACATAAGGAACTGACTCATCTTCACATCACAAAAGATATGGCCGACAGAAAAGATAAGATGCGTGAATTCACTGACGCCACAATTTTCCTTCCAGGCGGATGTGGAACAATGGAAGAGTTCTTTGAGTGGCTCAGCTGTAAAAGATTGGGTCAATACACAGGACCTTTGGTTATCATTAACCATAGAGGTTATTACGATCCTCTAATCAAACTTCTTGAAAATATGCAAAGAGAGAAATTTCATGCAACTCACCATGAAAACATGTGGTCGGTAGCTAATGGAATTGAAGACCTTGCAAAGGTTTTAGAAGGCGCCCCTGCTTGGAGCAACGACGCAATAAACCATGCGGCCGTAAAATAAGTTGAAAAATTACATGACTCCGGCCTGTCATCAAAAACTTAGTGAAGAGTATGACAGGCTTCGAAACATTGAACGTCCAAAAACCACTGAAATCATTCAATGGGCAGCAGGCAATGGTGACCGTTCAGAGAATGCTGATTATATCTATGGGAAAAGACGCTTGCGTGAAATTGATTCGCGACTTCGTTTTCTAGGAAAGCGACTTGGCGATGCTGTAGTAGTGGATCCCGAGACAGTTAAAAGTGACTTAATAAAGTTTGGTGCAACAGTGTTAGTTGAGGATTCCGGTGTGCAAAGGACCTATTATATTGTTGGTCAGGATGAGATAGAGCTTGAAAAAAGTAAAGTCAGCTGGAAAAGCCCAATCGGCAAGTCACTACTTGGAAAAGAAGAGGGTGACATCATAGAAGTCAAAACACCAAATGGTATTAAAGAGTTGGAAGTAATAGAAATAAGCTATCAAAAGATCCCTTAAAGCAAATGAGTGTACTTGAAAGATTTAACGGCCATTGATTTACTCAGAGCAATTAGTTTTAAACCTCGTGTTTTAATAGTTGGTGGTGCCGTAAGAGACAAGCTATTGCAACGATCTTGTAAAGATATCGATCTAATCGTTGAAAAGAAAAATGGATCCAGACAAGTTGCAAATCAAGTCTATGAGTTTTTTCCCAAACAATGCTCAAAACCTTTTAATGCAGGAAAGACCTATCCGGTATGGAAGTTAAGATTCAAAGACGATGTAGAATTTGATGGAATTCGATATAAATGTCATGGAGTTGAGCTCGATATTTCTGACACCCAGAGTGAAGCACACATATTTGCAAGCTTGGAAGAAGATATTAAAAGAAGGGACTTCACTATTAACATGCTTGTTCTTGAGTTAAGAACGAACCAAATCCTAGATCCTTCAACCAAAGCACTTTCAGACTTAAAGCAAAAATTCTTAGACTCACACCCAGAGGTCTCTCCCGAAGAGATGCTAAAAAGTGATCCAGCGAGAATTCTTAGGCTTTATCGTTTTTCTGCTGTTTTTGACTTTTCAATAAGCACAGGCCTATTAAAGAAAGCACAAGAGCTTGCCCCTCTTATTAAAGAGATCTCATCAGAGAGGATAAGGGATGAAATTATTAAGGTCTCAAATGCTGGTAGGCTTTCTGATTTTATAAGTCTATGCAAAGACAATGGAGTACTCCCCCATTTTCTTCCTGAGATACAATCTCTTAGCTCACAGATACAGGAAGGCAGCGATCACAGCCTCTTCACTCACACATTAAGAACAATTGAAAACTCGCCCTCCAACCTAAAAATACAACTTGCGGCCTTAATGCATGCACTACCAAGCTCACAAATTCAAAAGACATTGCATCGCCTGAAGTTTGACAACAAACTTATCGCTTCAGTGTGCAAGGTTATTAGAAACTATCTTCGTCCTCTGGAGTCCAAGGATTGGCCAATAAGAACTGTTCGAATGTTTATAAGAGACATTGGAGAAGAGTTAGAAATGTGTCTTGAGTTATGTGAGGCCTATATTCTCAGTGATCAAAAACAACGAGAGGGGTTAATAGAAAATCCAATCCCAGCTCTAAGAGAAAAAATCACACGCGCCAAAAGGGTGCCCATAATCCAGGGGCCATTAATTGATGGACGAGAAATCATGCACGAACTTGGAATAGGTCCAGGCCGCCGGGTTGGGACCCTAATGACCAAGCTCATTGAATGGGAAGACGAGCAGGTTGAAAATAATATAACCATCACAAGAGAAGATGCCCTGACCTATTTAAAGTCCCTATTATAGAGATGACCTTACTGTCTAACTTTTGGACAC
>JAGSHJ010000457.1 GCA_023954595.1 Bacteriovoracaceae bacterium
AATATAGATCCATTTCTTCTCCGTGTTGTTAGATGCGCAAGTCTGCCCTTAAGTGCACATTTGGGCCATTGGCCGTATTTGATATTTATTTGGACGTTGGTTGGATCATGTCTAAGGTCTTTGCTGTAATGGATCAAATGGCTCAAACGCCTTTAAATATTAACTGGCGCTACGGTTGCAACTATTACGCTTAGATATTGGCCGAATAAACAGAGGATTTTGCCATGAAATTGCTTACAAAATTGATAACTTTGCTTTGCTTATTTGGCGCGTCTCTAAGCTTTGCCAATGGGCCATCAATTGGAATGGATGAAGAACTAAATCCCATGCCCCAAATGCAGCAAGAGACAACCAAATATGACGTGGCGATCATCCCAGATAAAACCACAGTGCTTGAGATCCAAAAAAAGCTCAGCGACAAAGGGTTTTATAAAGGGCCAACTGACGGCAAGTGGACCATGAGAACAAGAAGGGCCTTAAGAAAGTACCAATTGCAAGAAGGCCTTGCAGCACATGGGAAACT
This sequence comes from Bacteriovoracaceae bacterium, assembly GCA_023954595.1. Classification (GTDB taxonomy): domain Bacteria; phylum Bdellovibrionota; class Bacteriovoracia; order Bacteriovoracales; family Bacteriovoracaceae; genus UBA845. Next base: position 524 of record JAGSHJ010000457.1, read on the forward strand.
CAACCAAAAGACTCTTACATCTCTAAACATGAATAGAAATAAAGAAATAAAACCAGATGTCTTACAGGCGCAGGAAGACATGGAGAGCAAAACACAAAACCTAACTGATACCTCTGAGCAATCCATGGAAGACTCGCCAAAGAGCATTCAAGCTTACAATCGTGAACTCGTGAAGAAAGTACAATCTGAGCTTAGCAAGCGAGGATGGGAACTCGAAGAGGACGGGATTTTAGGAAGCCGGACGCAGGGTGCTCTAAAGCAGTTCCAGGAAAAGTCAGCTTTGAAACGCACTGGCGAGGTTAATTCAGAGACACTCAAGGCACTCAATATAGATGCAGAGAAGTTCGCTGAGTAAGCTTTGTCGGTAACAGCTTCACAAGAGAGGTCGCGATTGCGGCCTCTCTTTGTTTTTTTATTGTTTTATTATTCGGTGTATAGTGCTGGAGCTTCTCCAGTCTTAGAAGGATTTTGAATCTCAGGGGTAAGCTCTGCCAGACGATTGTCATAGACATCCACGACTACTCCCATCAGATCTTTCCACCAGCTCATATGTCCATTGAACTTTTTAAATTCCTCTTTTGGATCACTTCCCTCGTAAGTAAATGAGAGTGCTCCAAACTTTTTATACCAATACCCTTTTAAAGTTCCATGAGTAGCATGGCCGAAGATGTCTTTAGTCACACCAGATACGTATTCAGGATCGACATGAGTTTTCATAAGCGTCACGATCTTATTGAACTGTTCTTTATAAAAGCCATTGCCTTTTTTAATCTCTGGATAAATCAGGGATCTAGCACAACAGTGATAATCCATAGCAAGGATCAGTCTTGCATGAAAGCGATCTAGATCTTTTTCTAGAAAGTCTACAAATTGAGCGGTCTCACTTTGTGAAGGTTTGCGCCCTATTTTAAAATCACGATTTAAATCCATTCCATGATTATTAAAGCGGTTCTTTTTAACAACTCCATCAGGGTTTACTTCTGGAAAGAAGTACACGACTCCTCCACTTGTGAAAAACTCTTTAAAGCCCTTGCCGTTCTCATCTACTTTTTGAGCAATGCCTTTAACAAGTCCCATGTACTCGTTTCCATGCACTCCACCTGTGACAATTACTGCTGGACGCATAGGAAGCTTATGATCTTCTTTGTGCATTCTAATGACATATAGCTTTTTGCCACTTTTAGTTTTTCCATAATAGAGCTTTTGTTTTTTAACTTTAATCGCTTCACTTTTGGCAATAGCTCTCTCTGGAGTCAGAAAGACCACTAGAGCGATAGTTGTTAAATAAATAGCTCGGATAATGGTAGAAAGAAGTGTCATAATGCATGGCCCTTTATGTGTTAATTAATTATAAAAATAATTTAACATCACTGCAAGGCGAAAAACCTTTCCCAATCGAAGGTTTGAGCATTTCACTTCATACAAATTCACTATAGTTTGAAATTGCCCTCCCAAGAACTGAGAGGGCGTATACTTGATTATTTAAGCTTAAATAACTCGAATGACTTAACAGGCTCATCAGAGTTGTTCTGGTAGGAATGCCCACCTAGAATACCTAGAGAGTTGTTGTATTTAACAACTTGGGAGAATCCCTTCTCTTCTTTAAGGTATCTACCAGTGTTCTTCCATACTCCAGTATTAAAATCAAATTCGTAGATATGAGAGATGTACTCGTAGTTCCACTCACCTAATTTAAACATACCACCAAAGATAAATGCTTTCTCATTCAGTGTCCCAGCAGCAGGAGCAAAGGTCGCAAATGGAAGAGGTGGCATCTCTTTAAACGTTTTTGTTACTGGATCAAAACGTGTGAAGTGATCAAGAAGTGAGAAGTGGCTTGCACCTTCACTCAATCCTCCAGCTAAATAGATCATTCCGTCTTTTTCAAAAGCGGAGAATGCTCTTCTTTTAAGTGGAAGCTTCTCTTCAAGAGTAGTGAATGTGTTTGTTTTAAAATCAAATACATCAATCTCTTCGTGAAACGTTCCATCATAGTCTTGATCAAATTTTGGAGTAGCGTCCCACCCACCTATTAGATAGGCCTTGTCTTTTACTTTTAAAACTACGTTTGAAGATCTCTTTCTAGGCATATCAC
>JAGSHJ010000406.1 GCA_023954595.1 Bacteriovoracaceae bacterium
AAGGGTATAAGGAACACTTTGAGATTGAATCAATGCTTAGGGGGTTACAATTTATGGATCGCCTTGATGCGAATTGGAGACCTATGGCCCGAAAGCTTCGTGAGCTCTTAATGACACATATTAAAGAAGAGGAAAACGAAATATTTAAATTATGTAAGAGTGTATTTAATCCTCTTCAAGCAGAACAAATGGGCGAGATGTTTAGAACTCTTAAACCACAAATTGAGCAAGAAGGTGATACTCAGACCACTCTTGATATGATGGTTAATTTACTTCCACCAAAATACTCTGCAAAGGTAATGAATTCTATAAAGAACCTTTCGACATGATTGCAGAGGTCAAATCTTCTCCCTTAAGGATTGCTAGAAGTGTGTACATGTTCTGTTCATGCCAAAAATTTCCTAAATGACCACCCCAAGGAAATAGTACAAAGCGATCACCTAAATTTCTGGAAAAATATCTTATGTCACCAGGCCTCAAAAGAAAGTCATCCTTATTATGGATGACATAGATATTTGAGTTGTTTCTGAAGTAATCCGTTAATACATATAGGCTATTGCGTCTACCAGTTCGCTCAATAGTGTCATCAGGCCTGTGATTTTGTCGGCCGTAAGGCAGAACAATTTTATGGACGTAATCAGTGAGGTTTATATTATTTATCTCATTACTGGATAGCTGGTCTATGCCTCTTAAATCACCGTGATCGTGTTCAAGAACATCTAGTACCGCTTGGGCCACATCTGGCAGGCTAGAAGTTAAAGACCATCCCACTAATGCTCTTGCTTGAGTCTTTGTTAAATTTAATCTTGAAATATAAGCTTTGTAAGTCTGAAGGTTTGGCTCATATCTCTGATAGACATAGCTTAGATAAGCACTTTTTAAAGCGACTTTCATGAATAAATAACGTCCAAGTTTTAATCTATCCACGTTGAATTTATCAACGGTATCTGCCGCATCCAAAAGGTTTGTAGGAGGGTTTATTAATATTTCCTTACTAAGATTGAAAAAACTATCCTTGTCCATGCGTGCCACAAATGCGGCAGTTAAACCCCCGTATGAATATCCAATCATATGTTTTTTATTCACTACAAGTCCTAGATTCTTATTTAAGTAATCATAGGCCTTTTTCATTACAAGGAGAAAATCTTGGGCGTCAGTTCTAAATTCCCCGACAACACCTTCTGAGCTAGCAGCGACAATAAATCTTCTTGTGAAAATAGAAGGAAGGACAATCGCATGAAACCCTGCCAGAGTTAGTTGCCTTGCTAGAAAATTTGCTTTTTCACTTTTAACATCACTACCGAAGCCAGTTAGGATGTAAACCAGCTCCTTCGAATCGTTATGGGCGTAAGGCCAAAAATATCTAAAATGAACTCTCTCATCATCTTTTCCGTTTCTTAGTGATCGATTCTTAATAGGTATTTTTATATGTGCCCACATCCCATTTGGTGCCCCAACATAGGAAGTCGATATAGCGGCTATCAGTGGATCAACCTTTGGAAAAGTGTATTTGTCTGCGGGCACAATTATTTGTGCCCACAGGCCTATACTGATTAGCAATGTTAGTAGCGATGTCTTCACTTATAGGTTACAGGTCTTTTGAGTTAGCTTTCCTTCCATGTAGAAGATATAGGTAAAGCTCTCTGGAAGCTTTGTTATTCTATTAAGGTTTAGAACTAGGGATGAGTTTTTATCCAATTGATTTAAATTCTCTTTTCCAAAATATTCAAATTCCATAGGAGTAAATTTCGTTCCAACTCTCTGTGCTTTGTTTCTTAGGATGAAATCTTTTGTGATGTCACTTGAGACAAGCTCAATTGAAACGTGAAGAAAGTTTTCTTTGTATCCTAGGATGCTTGTTCGTTGGTGTTCAATTTTATTAAAAGAGATTGCACAGTATTCTTCTACGGCCCCTATTTGGTCGTTTGTTCTACCAAAGTATTGATCTCCTTCAACTAGCTTAAGCTCTGTAGCAAATAGAGAGGTTGTTATCATTAAAAATAGTAAAGTGGCCTTTTTCATTCTCTTGATCCTTTGTTTAAAGCATAAATAATCTGAACCTTTTCACCATAGTTCGAACTTACTCGTCCATATCGAGCTCTCTATATCTAAGCAAAATCTCGGATGATGCAATCTACTCAAGTGAATTTTAATTAAGGTTAAAAGAAGTATTGGACAGGGGCTAGATAGCGACCAATATGAATTCTAATGCTTTGGAAGGCCAGGTATAATTAAAGTGTAGAGACCAAGAAAAGGAGAGCTTAAAATGGATACAGAATTACGCTACCGTCTACCTAAAGTCAGAGACGTCATGAGCTCACCCGTCATTGCTCTAACAGAAAAACATACTGTCTATGACGCCTTGATAACTTTCAATAAATATAAAATTTCTACTATCCCAGTAGTTCTTGGCAGCAATGATTATGGACTTGTTGGTGTCGTGAGTGAAGGTGAATGCCTTAAGTATCTGGCCCATAACTTATTCTATGATGAGATGACCTCTGATTCGGTTGGAGTCATTATGAAGCGTGACGTTGTTTGTATTGAAAGAAATATGGATATATTTGAACTCGAGGAGCTATTTCAAAAGCATAAGATTCGCCATGCTCCAGTCATTGAGGCCGGTAGAGTCGTAGGCTCTGTGAGTCGATCTGACATTCTGAAGCACTTAGAAAAATTTACTAAAGAGGTGTTAAAGTATCGCCACGATATTATCGAGCCGCTTGAGTTATCTATGTATAAAGATTTTGATATGAGAACTAAAGATATATCAGAGAACCATCATTTTGGTCCGCTTACTTAGTGGTGGTTTTCTTTCCGCAATTGAAGCAGTAGTTTGCTAGTGGATCATAGCTTGAATCTTTGCATACATCACAACCCGTATTGAGGTCATCTTTGTCAAGCTTGGCTATTTCTGTGGAGATGATTCCTGTTGGCACAGCAATTACGCCATAACCTGTAATCATGAGTATTGAAGATAAAAATTTTCCTAATACTGTTAAGGGAGTTATATCGCCATAACCTACAGTAGTCATTGTCACGATTGCCCAATAAATTGAAGTTGGAATGCTAGTGAATCCGTGTTTTGGTCCTTCAATATAATACATCCCAGTTCCCATAATCGTAACTAGAGTCAAAACAAAAAGTATAAAAAC
>JAGSHJ010000469.1 GCA_023954595.1 Bacteriovoracaceae bacterium
CCTCTGGGAATTTATAATAATAAGGAGTCTCTATTAAAAGAGTATTCATTCCCTTCTGAGCTTGAACTTCGAGAACATTCTTATCAGATAATGATTGAGTTAGTTCTACATCATTAAAAGAGACTGTGATGTTATTCGTTTGCTCAGGAACAAGTAGGCGAAATTGAATTTTTGCTTTAGTCGACTCCTCTAAAAGAAACTTAAAGAGAACTCGTTCTTCATTAACAAATAGGTAGCGAGAGCTTCCAGTAACCCAGTTCTCGACCTTTTTAGCACTTTGCCAAACATTCTCCCCTAATAGTTCAAACTCTCCCGTCAAAGGTCTCAGGTTTTCAACTATTATAGGTAGATTCCTCTTTGGATCACCACCAGCGAGCATGGTAGTTAGACGAGGATCTGATAAACACTCGTGATAGGAGTTATTGAAAATCAAAGGGGTTCCATCGAATAAGTTTTTAATATGTGGATAGCGCTCTAAATCATCTCTACTATAAGGTCTGTTTCTCATGAGTCTCATCATTAAAGACGAGTCCACAAACCGATCTTTGTCGGTTGTAAAATCAAAAGTACTTTTAGTATTTAGATATTCACATACTGCGCGGTGAACCTTAGCAGCTCCTTTAAGAGAAAAGTGGCAATAGTCTAGAAAGTCCTCTTTCCCCTTTAATACACTTCCAAGAGAAGTGAAACTGATTCCAAATTCTTCCAGAGACTGCTCAAAAGCTTTTGCGAAGTTTTCGCCTAAACCAGGAGTCGTGTCCGTGCTATTAGGCCTGAAGTCAAAAATAGGACTATCACTGTTATTGAGTTCCTCATCCCACCATTCTTCTAGATTGGCGATAGGAACAATAAAGTGAATATTTTCTTTAGAAATGTCTAAACCTGTTACAAACTTCTCAATCATTGGCCTAAATACATAACTCTTAAAAAGCTCCATCCAGTCTTCAATATTCATCAACTTTTTAGATTTGAGCTCATGAAAAACACTTAAAGTTTGGAATGGAAAAAGAGGCAGGTTATTGCCAACCATGATGATGAGTTTATCTGGGTTTAATTCATTTAGAAGGCCCTTGTATTTGTATATGTCTGTGGCAGGTAGGCTTACTTGGGATAAATCTAAAATACTGTGCTCTAGCTTTTCACTTCGCAGAAGATTGGCCATACAGTATTTTTCGCCAAGGCCAAAGCCTCTAGCTGATGACTCTCCAATGATAGCGATATTGCGTTTTCCGATTTTCTGGCGTTTATTCTCAGGAAAAAAATGCTGTAACCAACCATCAATCTTTGTAATGACATGGCCATCTTCAATAAAGAACTCATGTCCTCTATCCTTGCCTTGCATAAGATTTGTTGAAAAGCCTTTTAAAGAGCGTTCAATATACTGCTTGGCCCCTGCCTTCTCTGTCGCTTGAATAAATTTATCTAGAAATACTTTTTCTTTCATAATTTACAATTCGCACGTCTCATCTAAAAGGTATAAACACTTTCGCTTATGCTTGAGCTTCGTTTTCTATAAAATTGTTTCGCATTTTCTACAATGTTCTCAGGAACCAAGGATCGATCTAAAATCATTCCATCGATTAAAAGGTAATCAGCATTACTTCTTAAAAAACACATGAAAGCATCTTCTATATTTTCAACAATTGGTTCATCACTTAGATTAAATGAAGTATTTAAAAGAGCTGGAATCTTAGTGGTCTTATAAAAGGCCTCTAATATTCCATACAGGAACGAGTTATCTTCATGTGAGACAACTTGTACTCTTGCAGTTCCATCTTTATGAATTGCTGCAGGAATAAGTTTTTGGGCCTTCTCTAGAATCGGTACAGTCATAGTCATGTACTTTGATGCGTACTTATAACTAGTGAGCTCACTTACGATACTGTCCATGACAACAGGTGAAAACGGCCTAAAAGACTCTCTGCCTTTTACTTTTTCATTTAAGATGTCTTTCATTTCAGCTTTGCCGGGACTCGCTAAAAAACTTCTATTGCCCAGTGCTCTTGGCCCAAATTCAGACCTTCCCTGAAATAGCCCTATGATGCGATCTTGACTCAGTAAAGTCGCGACCTCCTGCTCACTAACCTTCTTCCAAAGCTTTGCAAAGGGAAGTTTACCCCCTTGATAAGAAGGCCCAAGATAGGGACTTTCTAACTCAATCTTCTTTTTGTCTAAACTTAGCTGCGCTAAAGCTGCACATCCTATGGCACTACCAGAATCTCCCGCTCCAAATGGAACAAAGACTTCTTCAAAACCTGCATGTTCATAGATCTTCATATTTGCCAAACAGTTAAGAGCAACTCCTCCGGAGAAAACGAGCTTATTTGCTTTAGAACGTTTTTGTAATAACTGTGCTCTGGCGATCAAAATATCTTCTACTAACTTTTGAACACTCGCCGCAATATCTTCATGGCCACTCAAAATGGAACCAG
>JAGSHJ010000449.1 GCA_023954595.1 Bacteriovoracaceae bacterium
AATATAGAGGAAAACCATATTAAAGATGATCAATATAGTTGATGAAAATGGTTTCCCCATGGCATTGAATGAGGAGCATGCAATGAGACGAATACCTAGAAAGCCAAATGAAATTGGAACAATTTGAAAATACATCGCCCCTACTCCAATCACCTCTGGGTCAGAGTTAAATAGAGGCATAATTAGTTCACCAGTATTGCTTAAAAGAAAGGCCATACACACACTCCACGCAAGAGCGATCATCATGCTTGAATTGAGGGCCGTTTTAATTCTTTCAATTTTTTGAGCTCCAAAGTTCTGCCCTACGATAGGCCCCATAGAACTTGAGACTGCTAAAATAAATACAAGGGCAAAGGACTCTATCCTACTGACCACCCCAAATGCCGCCATACTCTCCTGGCTAATTCTGGCGATCATGGCGGTGGTAAAACTCAAAGCAATTGGTGTCACCATATTTGAGCCAGCTGCAGGGATTCCAATAAAAAGAAGCTTCTTCCAGGATTCTAGTGCCACGCTAAACCTTGGAAGTGTGAAGTCCAACATCTTATACTTAAAGTGCAGAACACTTAATGATGCAATCATAGTAAAGGCCCTAGCAATAACAGTGGCCCAAGCCGCCCCCTTCACACCCATGGCAGGAATAAAGCCTGCACCGTAGATAAATAATGGATCTAGAGCAACGTTTGTAAGTGCGGCCATCATCATAATCATTGAGGCCGTCTTTGTATCCCCTTGAGCTCTAATGGCGCCATTTCCGGCCATAGGAAGAGCTACAAATACCATTCCAGGAAACCATATGCTCATATAGTCTTTAATAATAGGATAGAGCTTGTCATCAGCACCAAGTAGCCTAAATACCGACTCCATTGAATACAGCCCAATGAACACAAACATCACCACAAGAAGAAGAGCAAAGATGAGGGTATCCGAAGTGAGGCGTCTGACCTGCTCATGATCTTTTCTACCCAACGCTTGGGAGATCAAGGATGAACCAGCAGTTGCAACTCCCATCGCCATACTTGCAAAGAATGTAACCACAGGGAAAGTGAGACTGATTGCCGCAAGCTCAGTTTTTCCCAAGTTCCCAATAAAGTAAGTATCCGCCAAATTGAATCCAATAACGGAAAATATTCCCCAACTCATGGGAAGGGACATCTTTAGCAAGGTCTTGAAAATAGGGCTTTGTGTAAGTTTCATCGCCTAGATTATAGCTGTATTTTTTAAGAACTTAAATCTCTGGCCCGAAATTAAATTTCAGGTAACATTAAGAAACATTAAGCAAAACTTAAGGAAACATGAAGATGCAAAACACTCTTAAATCCGGAAATAAACTAAGCGTTTTAGTCGTTGATGACGAAGTAGAAATTCGTGAGATGCTAAAAGAGTTTTTGAGTTCTATGGGCTGCTGGGACTTCATAGTTGAGGCCGAGGATGGACACAGGGCCATAGCTAAAGCACAAAACCAAAGGTTTGACTTAATTGTTACTGACTTTAAGATGCCAAAGATGGACGGCCTTAGCCTTGTTAAACATCTTCGGGCCACTAAAGAAGATCAAAATCAAAGAACACCTGTTTTTTTCCTATCAGGTAATTTCACCAAAGAAACAATCGCAAAGGCACTGTCTCAAGAAGTAAGGTACTTTATGGCCAAACCTTTTACTGGAGATGCCTTCATCAAAAAGGTCGAAGACATTCTCCAAAAAGAAAAGAAAGAAAAATTAAAAACAATTACTCAGAAAGCTGTTTAATATTCAAACTTCATAATTAATGGAAGGTGGTCCGAGTACCCTTGCCTATTACTTGGAGAATAAGATGATGGAACTTGGTGAGTTTTAGTCACACCAGTATCATAGTCAGTCCACTTTTTACTTCTTAACATCCAAGACCTATTAAATACTTCATAAGTTTTATAAAGAGGCTTTATTGAATCGTGACCATTTTTAAGAACAAAAAGTTTGTCTAAAGATCCCCAGTGTCCTCTATACCAATGTGTACCAGGAAATACCCACTGTCCCTGAGATACAGCTTCATCTCTTGCGGTATAAAAATACGGGCGAACCAACAAGTTGATACCATGAGGAGACTCCCCATCTATAGTATTGAAATCCCCTGCGGCCACAACTGCATCCGCTTTACTCTCTAGTGCTTTTTCAACTAGGGTTTGAGCTGCAATGTATCTCGCCATTGAAGGGTTGGCCTGACTTGGCCAATGGTTTGAAAAGACACTAATTGTTTTATTATCAAGCTTAATATCAACTTGAAGAATACCTCTGGTGGGTTTGGCCACACCATCTAGTTTTACTTCATGTAGTTTTTCACTCACGATAGGAAATCTAGAAACGACTCCAACATCGATTCCTCTTGAATCCTCTCCTTCTAGAAGAGAAACATATCGATAGCCGTAGCCTTTCATCGACTCTGTTACAAGCCTTGTCAGAATTTCTTTATTCTCTACTTCTTGGAATAAAATAATATCTGGACCGATTCCATAGTTCACAGAAGAAATAACTTTGGCGATGTTTTGAAGTTTTATTTTTAAAGCGGCCTCACTCCAATCAGTTTCTAAACAAGACTTTATCCAATAGTCGTTACCTAGAGACTTACAATGGTTCTGAATTTCTGGGGACTGAGATTTAAGCTTATAAGGCAAATAGGTGTAATCATCTTTGCCAGCGTCATGAGTTGTATCAAAGAGGTTTTGAACGTTGTAGCTCA
>JAGSHJ010000465.1 GCA_023954595.1 Bacteriovoracaceae bacterium
AAATGGTAACCCACTTCCAATTGGGTCTTTAGAAACAACAGTTCTGTCGCCCGTCGCGATATCAACTACAAAGACAGCATCATAAGAATTATCGAGTACAAATAACTTTGTTCCATCCTCGTTTAGCTCGATTCCATGAGGGGCCGAAAATACTTGGCCTGCACCAATTGATGGTGATGTAATTGTAGTTCTATTTCCAGTGGAGAGCTCAATCTCAATGACTCCACGTAAATCCCTGTCTGCTAGGTATGCTTTAGAATCTGATGAATTGATAGTAAGCCCATAAGGGACAAAAATGCTTGTGCCTGAACCCGTCGATGCATCCGAAATGATCACTCTGTCACCTGTAGTTAAATCTACTTCAAATAGTGCCTTAAGATTTCTATCTGCAATGTAGGCCTTCGACTCTGTGGAGTTGGTAGTAACTCTTGTGGGGTTACTAAAGTCCGTACCGGCACCTGTTGAAGAGTTTGAGATCACAGTCCTATCACCAGAAACTAAGTCTACAGTTAGCAAGGCCTTAAGACTTGAGTCTATGACATATGCTTTGGTTCCATTATCATAAAGGTGAATGTCTCCTGGGGATACAAATGGAGTACCTGTTCCAGTTGAGTCATTTGAAACAATTGTTCTATCTCCAGTTAGAGAGTCCACCTTTACTACTGTATCTAGAATTGTATCAACTACATAGATATCATCTCCATTGATATCTACACCAAAAGGACTTTGAAATTTGTCTTCAGAAGTATTATCGATATGGATTTCAATACTGCTTGAAAGGCCATAGGAGAAGATCACTCCACCATCCCCTGTACAATCAGATATAATGAGCTTTGGATTTGAATTTTGTTCTACGACATCGATTTTATTACAATAGGCACTTCCTAGAGAGTTCTGTCTTAGGTTGGCAATTGAGAAATCAAGATCGCCTTCGAGTTTTGTTAAACTCATAGTAAAGCTTGTTCCACTTGTTGCATAAAACTTCGTTGGTTGGGAAAAACTATAAACTGGAAGCTCTTCAACAACGCTAGTTTTTTCGTCTTTGGGTGTTTCACCTCCAACGCAGCTAGCGAGAAAAAGTAAAAGCAAGGGGGTGAGTGGTCTGAAATTTTTATTAAGTTTTGTTAAGTTTTTCATTCCCGGAGTATGGTTGCTGAATTAACTTTTGTTAATTAGATTTTAATTGCAATGTAATTACATGTATTTAAGGAATGTACTTGTATTTAAGAATAGGCCTAAAAGCTAAAAATGAGAATAAAAGTTGGCAAGTTTAATTTAGATTGGAGACTCCTTATTCATTTAAATAAGGAGTCTTGAGATTTAATTTTTAGTAGCTACAACCATATTCTTCACCGATTGCCTCATAAGTGCTGAGGATCTGACGGTATGATAGTCTGACCTGAGCTATGCAACTCTTTGAGAATTCATACTTATTTAATATGTTCAGCTTTGTACAAGTGCTAGATTTTAATAACTCTTCAGTGTTTTTAATAAATCTATCAAGGTACGTTGGTAGATTTAGTGTTTTGATATTACTTATGGCCTCAAAGGTAGCCTCTAGGCCTACATTTGTTCCAAGTCCCAATGATAAATCGAGATTGTAGTCATGATATGACTCTGTAAGTTTGTCATTTAAACTATGATCATAGACGCATGAGCCATTCTCTCTTTTAAAATCTTTATTGATTTTTGATCTTCTAAAGATATTTGCCTCTTTTGAGTGAGGATCCTTCATTATCATTACAAATGGGAAAACTTTTGCAAACGGAGCTTCTTCAGTTAGTGCTAGTTTTGTAATGACTCTAATTGGCTCTGTTCCAAATTCTAAAACTGACTGTTGGTTTGAATAAGCAATCATGATTTCGTGAAAAATAAGGGCGGCCTTATGTTTTGGGGCCTTTAATGAGTTATATCTACCTTCATGAATATACACCTTTCCTTCATTAGGACTTTGTACGGCCAGTTGTTTCTTGGCTTTAGAGTTGGGTGTGTGAATATCTCCCTCATCGTTGACTTCAGGAAGCTCGTCCATCAAATACCAGTTCATGTCTTCCTGTGCCATTCGAATTAAAAACTCGCCTGGGCTCCCATGTGATTCATGAAGCTCGTCCCAAAAATCAAAGAAAAGTATATCCTTCAGTACTTCTTTTACGTGCTCCAATTCTGCTTTTATACTTTGGTCTTTAAATGGAAAGTATTCTTTAGCAAAAGAATCTGGAAAAAGGTCTTCATATAACTGCGAATGATCTTCTGTTAGATCAAGTAACTGTCCGTCTATTATATCTCCACCATTGCCGCCTTCTCTTGAAGCAAATGTTTGTAAGCTCATCAGGATTAATGCTATTCCTGTGATTGCTTTAGTTAATTTCATCTTCTATCTCCTTATCTAATCTAAATGTTTAATTTTTGTGCGATCTTTTTTCCACGCTCCAGAGATGTTCCTCTCTTGGCGTTTAAGATGTCAGAAAGCCTGGGAGCTGGTACCTCTAAGTCTCGCGCAAACGAACGTAACG